>JAKSBE010000439.1 GCA_022361275.1 Kiloniellales bacterium | reverse complement strand
GCAGGTCCGGGGGCAGGTCCGTGTAGAGCAACTGATGCCGCTCGCTGGCCTCGGCCCGGGATTGCGAGCGCGCCGCAGTGCCGTTGCCAGGCGGCGGCGAGCGGCTCTTCGACCGCGGTGAGGATCAGCTTCATGTCCGCGGCACCCGAGACCGCTTTGACAGAGGATCACAAAGCCGCATTCTAGAACAGCTTATCCGCGTTCATTCGAACGCGGATAAGCTGCTCCAACTCTATGGAATAGATCAAATGATCTGCGCTCAATTGAGTCCAATCAAGCGCAGTTCGATCTAGCCCAACATCGGCGCTCCATTCACCGCTCCGATCGCCCGTCCCGGACCCATGGCCGAAGGCTCGCAGGCTTCAACATGACGATCATCGAACGCCCCTCGCCCAACTTCAACGCCCGGCCGGAGGGCCAGGCGGTCGACATCCTGCTGCTGCACTACACCGGCATGGAGAGCGCCGAGGCGGCGCTGGCGCGGATGTGCGATCCGGCGGCCGAGGTCAGCGCCCACTACTGCATCGACGAGGACGGCGCGCTCTACCGCCTGGTGCCGGAGGCGGCACGCGCCTGGCACGCCGGGCGCGCGTTCTGGGCCGGCGCAAGCGACATCAACGGCCGCTCGATCGGCATCGAGCTGGTCAACCCGGGCCACGCGTTCGGCTACCGTCCCTTCCCGGAGCCGCAGATGGCCCGGCTGATCGCGCTGGCCGGCGAGATCCTGGGCCGTCATCCGATCCCGCCGGCACGGGTGCTGGGCCATTCCGACGTAGCACCCTTGCGCAAGGAGGACCCGGGCGAGCTCTTCGACTGGCCGCGCCTGGCGGCGGCCGGCATCGGGCTCTGGCCGGACGACCCGGCGCCCTTGGCCGAGGCCCCGCCCGAAGCCGAGATCCACGCCGCCCTGGCGCGCTTCGGCTACGGCTACCTGGACGAGGACCTGCCCGCCGTGCTCCGCGCCTTCCAGCGCCACTTCCGGCCGGCGGCGGTCACCGGCGAAGCCGACGCCGAGACCGGCGCGCGGCTCCTCGCCCTGGCGGGCCGCGGCGACGGGGTCGGATCGGGATAGCGGCGCATCCCCGCAGGGGGCGAAGAAGGGGTCCCAAAAAGGGGTCAGAGTCATTTTTTGCATCGGCCCATAGACTCTCGGAAGCAGTGGCGCGGCAAAAAATGACTCTGACCCCTTTTTGGGACCCCTTCTTCGCCCCCTTCCGGGATGCGCCGCCTCGCTTGACCCGCAAAGCCGTGCGGCATACCTAGAAGACAGGATCAGACGGCCGGATGGCCGCCGTCGGGCCGCTTCGGCGGCGCCGGGGGAGGAAAGTCCGGGCTCCACGGAAACACGGTGCCGGGTAACGCCCGGCGGGGGCGACCCCAGGGAAAGTGCCACAGAAAGCAAACCGCCGGCCTCCGGGCCGGCAAGGGTGAAAGGGTGCG
>JAKSBE010000071.1 GCA_022361275.1 Kiloniellales bacterium | reverse complement strand
TGGTGCCGCGGAGTGGAATTGAACCACCGACCCCACCCTTACCAAGGGTGTGCTCTACCCCTGAGCTACCGCGGCACGCTGAAAGGCAGGTGAATGGGCGGGAAGATGCCACCGGGGGCGTGCAAAGGCAAGGGGGTGAAGATCCTTGGTCCTGGCGGCCCGTCGGGTTCTACCGGGTTCCATCCGGCTTGGCCGCTGCCGTGTATCACCGGATCAAGTCCGGTCCGGCCCCGCCGGTCCTGCGCCGTCGACAGATCCGGCCGCGTGGCCAGGGCGGCGTCCAGGGCCGCCAAGTCCCAGCCGGTCGCGGCGGCGAAGAAGTCCTTCTTGTTCGTGCGTTATCCTCCGGCATCCCTCAATAACTCTTTAACTCTTTGTGCCGTGGCAGAGGACGTTCTTCTTGTGGCGTGGTTCCGCGCCCATGTCTCCCTCCTTCTCACGACCTCTGCGTGTGGCGGCGGGGCCTCGCTTCCCGGTAAGGTCTGTGATTTCTCTGGGCCGCGCCTTGACCTTGCCCCAATTCCCGCCCACTTTTGGCCCTCATGACGAAGCAGTATCCGCGGGACTCGGCCGCGGGCGGGCCGCGCCTCTCGGAACGGGGCAAGACCGCGCTGGCGGACCGCAAGGCCCGTCAGGCCGAGGCCCTCAGGCAGAATCTGAGGAAGCGCAAAGAACAGTCGCGCGCTCGGGTGGCCGCCACGCGAGGCCCTGAGGCGGCAGCCGTACCGCCGCCACAGGACAAGCCCGAAGAGGGCGGGGCGCCTTGAGGGCCAGGCCGAGGCGAAGGTCGAGGTCCAGGTCTGGGCCCAGATCGATGGCTGGGACCGTTTCCTTCGGCGGGGCTTTCGCTCCGGCGGGCTTTCCCCTGGAAGGCTCCATCCTCGAAGGACGCCTCACGGCGGCTCGGCGTTTTCCCAGGCGCGCGGCCCCATAACAGCCAGTCCAGGCGGAGTTTCATGGATAAGATCAGAATTCGCGGCGGCCAGCCGCTCAAGGGCGAGATCGTGATCAGCGGGGCCAAGAACGCGGCGCTGCCGCTGATGGCCGCCAGCCTGCTCACCGAAGAGACCCTGCGGCTGACCAACCTGCCGGACCTCGCCGACATCTCCTTCATGGCGCACATCCTCTCGGAGCACGGCGTCGGCGTCTATCTCAACGGCAACGCCCAGGGCAGCGGCTATTCCAACCGCCTGGTCGAGCTGACCGCCGGGCGCATCACCTCGACCCGCGCGTCCTACGACCTGGTCCGCAAGATGCGTGCCAGCGTCCTGGTGCTGGGCCCCCTGCTGGCCCGCGAGGGCCATGCGGAAGTCTCGCTGCCCGGCGGCTGCGCCATCGGCCAGCGCCCGATCGATCTGCACCTCTCGGCCTTGGAGGCCCTGGGCGCCGAGATCGAGCTGCTGGAAGGCTACATCGTCGCCAAGGCGCCCAAGGGCCTCAAGGGCGCCGAGGTGGTCTTTCCCAAGGTCTCCGTCGGCGCCACCGAGAACCTGCTGATGGCCGCCAGCCTGGCCCAGGGCACGACCCGCATCGTCAACGCCGCCAGGGAGCCCGAGATCTCCGACCTGGCCGACTGCCTGAACAAGATGGGCGCGCGGATCACCGGCATCGGCGGCGGCACCCTGACGGTCGAGGGCGTGGCGCGGCTGCACGGCGCCGAGCACGCCGTGGTCGCCGACCGCATCGAGGCCGGCACCTTCGCCATGGCCGCGGCGATCACCGACGGCGAGCTCGAGCTGCTGGGCGCGCGCGCCGAGCACCTGGGCGCCGTGATCGAGGTGCTGGAGGCCGCCGGCGTCACCCTGCGCGAGAGCAACCGCGGGCTGTCGGTCAAGCGGGCCAACGGCCGGCTCTCGGCGGCCACGGTCGAGACCGCGCCCTTTCCGGGCTTCCCGACCGACCTGCAGGCGCAGCTGATGGCGCTGATGTCGACCGCGGAGGGCACCTCCGAGGTCACCGAGTCGATCTTCGAGAACCGCTTCATGCACGTCCCGGAGCTCTGCCGCATGGGCGCCCACATCGAGGTCAAGGGCTCCAAGGCCACGATCCACGGCTGCCCGCGCCTGAACGGCGCCGAGGTCATGGCGACCGACCTGCGCGCGAGCGTCAGCATGATTCTCGCCGGCCTGGTCGCGGAGGGTGAGACTTTGATGAATCGAGTCTATCATCTCGACCGCGGTTACGAGCACGTGGAACGCAAGCTGGCGGATTGCGGGGCGGACATCGAACGCCTCAAGACTTGATCTGACCGCCGGGGGAGTGGGCGGACGACATCATGACACGGCAAGGGCGGCTGAAACTCCGGGCCCGCGATCCCGAGGATCTGCGGGTTTTGTCTGCCTGCCTGCAGGACGCCCTGGTCCCGCTGGCCGACGTCGCCTTTCTCAAGGCGGAGCAGCGCTTCGTCCTGGTGGTCAACCGCTTCATGTGGGAAGCCGCGCCCGAGGGCGATGTGCTTTCGGCCGAGGTCGAGTCCAAGACCGAGGCGCCGGAGGCAGATGACGGCGACGCCCGCTTCGAGGACGCCGAAGGGGCGACACCGCCCTATCAGCGGGTCAACGCCGGCCTGACCTTCGACCGGGTCCGGTCGGTGCGCTTTCGCGGCTTCGACGCCCGCAAGCGGGACGAGATCCTCAACCTGCTCAGCGTCGAGGCCGAGCCCGGCGCCGCGACTCTCAGCTTCTCCGGCGGCGCCGCGATCCGTCTCGAGGTCGCGGAGATCCTTTGCCACCTGGAAGACCTGGGCCGGCCCTGGCCGACCCGCTGGCGTCCCCACCACGAGGACCAAGCCGCCGCCAGCGAGGCCGGCGAGGATTAGTACCAAGGAGTGCGGCTCCTTGGTATTATTGTTAAGGCTTGCGGTAGAAGCGGCTCTTATCGTTGACAGAGCACGCGTTTTCATTGAAGTCTGAAGACGCGCAGATCGAGTTGCCAAGCAGCGATCGGCGCTTTCGTCATCAACAGCAGAAAGGAGGTGATCCTATGTCTAGCGAGTTGGGTGCGATGTCCCGTTTCGGGCGTCTTTCGCCGGTCATGGAGCAGCCTCTTTGGACGGCCTAGGCGCCACGAT
This sequence comes from Kiloniellales bacterium, assembly GCA_022361275.1. Taxonomy (GTDB): domain Bacteria; phylum Pseudomonadota; class Alphaproteobacteria; order Kiloniellales; family JAKSBE01; genus JAKSBE01. The sequence continues at coordinate 590 of JAKSBE010000071.1, read as the reverse complement.
CGCTTGATCACGGATTAGGACAACGCCAACTCCGTGGAGAGCCGCCCGAAAGGGCGGCTCTTTCCTTATGTCTCCGACCGCTGTGCGGAGCCGGGGCGCCTTCTACCAGGTGCCGGTGTTCTCCATCGAGGCCCAGGGCTCCTGCGGCGGCAGGGAGTCGCCGTCCTGCAGCAGCTCGATCGAGATGCCGTCCGGCGAACGCACGAAGGCCATGTGCCCGTCGCGCGGCGGGCGGTTGATGGTCACACCGCCGTCCATGAGCTTCCGGCAGGCCTCGTAGATGTTCTCGACCCGGTAGGCGAGGTGGCCGAAGTTGCGCCCGCCGGTGTACGCCTCCGGGTCCCAGTTGTAGGTCAGCTCGACCAGGGGCGCCTTGCTCTCCTTGGCGCGCTCCACGTCGTCCGGCGCGGCCAGGAAGACCAGGGTGAAGCGGCCCTTCTCGCTGTCGTAGCGCCGGGTCTCCACCAGCCCCAGCTTGTTGCAGTAGAAGTCCAGCGAGGCCTCCAGGTCGGCGACCCGGACCATGGTGTGCAGGTATTGCATATGCATCTCTCCCCGGTTGCTCGGCGGCATTCTAGGCCCTGCGCCGC
>JAKSBE010000390.1 GCA_022361275.1 Kiloniellales bacterium | reverse complement strand
GACCTCGCAACCCGCGCAAGAGACCACCTCAGGCGAACCCTCACCCCAGCCCAGATCCCAGAGCACTTCATCACCCTCCACGACTGGCCAAAGTCCCCATCCCAGAAAATCATCAAGCACAAACTGCCCCTCCCAGAGGTCCGCCCGGGCGGAAAGCTGCAGCAGCCCAAGACGGAAGGCGAACGCCTGGTGGCCGAGGTCTGGGCCGAGGTGCTGGGCGGCCCGCGCGACCTCGACGCCAGCTTCTTCGAGGTCGGCGGCAGCTCGCTGCTTCTGGCGGAAGCGCACCAGCGGCTGGTCCGGCGCCTCGGACGGCGCTTTCCCCTGGTCGAGCTCTTCCGGCATCCCAGCATCCGGTCCCAGGCGGCCTATCTGCAGGCGGAAGGAACCGAAGGGCCCTCGGCGGCCGCGGAGGGCCGGCAGCGCGCCTTGAAACGCAAGCGGCGCAGGGTCAAGGCATGAGAGACGGGACGACGGCCGAGAACCTTCTGGAAGACGCTCCGGATGCCGTGGCCGTGGTCGGTACGGCCGTGCGCTTTCCCGCTGCGCCGGACCTGGCGGCCTATCGGGAACTGCTCCGCGCGGGCGTGCAGGCCATGCGGCCCGTCGATCCCGAGCGGCTCGCCGCCTCCCCGCAGGCCGAGCTGGCGACGCAGCCCAACTACGTCGCCATGACCTCCACCATGGTGGACATCGAGTTCTTCGATGCCGGCTTCTTCGGCTTCACGCCGCGCGAGGCGCTGCTGATCGACCCTCAGCAGCGGCAGATCCTGGAATGCGCCTGGCTGGCTTTCGAGAACGCCGGCATCGTTCCCGGCGACGACGACAAGCGGCGCACGGGCGTCTTCACCAGCGTTTCCTTCAGCTCCTACCTCAGCCATCTGCTGCTGCCCAGGCTCTATGCCGGTCTGGTCGACATCGTGGAGGCGGGGCTCTCCAACAACGTCGACTACGCACCGGCCCGCCTGTCCTACAAGCTCGATCTCAAGGGGCCTTCGATCGCGGTGCAGACGGCCTGCTCCTCCTCGCTGGTCTCGACGCACCTGGCCTGCAGAAGCCTCTGCGAGGGCGAATGCGATCTGGCCGTGGTGGCCGCCTGCAGCATCACCGTGCCCAACGGACTGGGTTACCTCTTCAGCGACAAGGGCATGGTGTCGCGGGACGGCTATTGCCGGCCCTTCGCCCGCGACGCCAGCGGGACGATCTTCGCCAACGGCGCCGGTGCCCTGCTGCTGCGGCGCCTCGAGGATGCGGTGGCCGCGGGAGATCGTATCCTCGGCGTGATCCGCGGCTCCGCCACCAACAACGACGGCAGCCAGCGGGTCGGTTTCACCGCGCCGAACGTCGACGGTCAAAGCGCAGTGATCGCCGAGGCCCTGGCCGCGGCAGGGGTCGAGCCTTCCGAGGTGAGCTACATCGAGGCCCATGGCACCGGCACGCCGATGGGGGATCCCATCGAGATCACGGCGCTGGAAGATGCTTATTGCGGCCTGCCGCCGGGGAGCCTGCCGGTCGGGGCCGTCAAGGCCAACCTCGGCCACCTCGACACCGTGGCCGGTCTGGCGGGCCTGACGAAGATCCTGCTGGCCTTCGAAGCCGAGGAGATCCCGGCCACCCCCTTCGCCGATCAGCCCAGCCCGGAGCTGGAGCTGGCGCGCCGGCCCTTCCGCTTGTTGCCGAAGCCGGAGCCTTGGCGGCGCGGCGTGAGGCCGAGGATCGCCGGCATCAGCTCCTTCGGTATGGGCGGCTCCAATGCCCATGCCGTTGTCCAGGAGGCTCCGCCTGCACCGGAACCCGGCCCAGCCCGCAAGCTGGAGTTGCTGGTCCTCAGCGGGCGCAGTGACGAGGATGCCGAAGCGCTTGGCCGGCGTCTCGGCGCGGCGCTGCGGTCCCTCGGCGACGACGGCCTTTCCGACGTCGCGCACACCCTGAGGATCGGGCGCAAGGCCTTCGATGCCCGTCGTGTCCTGGTGGCCGCCTCGCGACAGGAAGCGGCCGAGGCCCTGGAGGCCGGGCGCCTGCGCCGGAGCCTCGCGCCGGGTCGGTCCGCCGGCCTGGCCTTCGTCCTGCCGGGGCAGGGCAGCCAGTATCCTCGCCTGGGGGCCGATCTGGCCGCGGCGGAGCCGGTCTTCGCTCGGCACCACAAGCGTCTCCGCGAGACCCTCGCGGCACTCGGCGGTGCCGACATGGACGACCCCAGGCTGACCGCCGGGGACGTACAGGCGACCGAGCTGGCGCAGCCTTTGCTCTTCGCCGTCGGCGTGGCACTGGGGATGACGCTCAGGGACTTGGGAGTCCAGCCCGACGTGTATCTCGGCCACAGCGTCGGCGAGCTGGCCGTGGCCTGCCTGGCCGGCGCTCTTGCGGAGGAAGACGCCTGCCGTCTGGTCGTGGCCAGGTCAGAGGCCATGGCGGCGGCGCCCGAAGGCGCCCTGGTCATGCTGCTGGCCGGACGCACGAGGGTTCTGGAGCTGCTCGCCCAGGCCCGATGCGGCGGCGTCCTGGAGCCGGTGGCCTTCAACGCGCCGCAGGCCATCGTCGCCGGCGGCGACTTCGCAGCGGTCGATCGGCTCCTGGCCCTGGCGGAGAAGGCCGGAGTCGAGGCCAGCCGCCTCAAGACCAGCCATGCCTTTCATACGCCCCTGATGCAGCCGGCCGCCGAGGTCCTGCGAGAGACCGCCGCCGGGCTGTCCTTTCGGCCGCTGGAGATCCCCGTCATCTCGACCCTGACGGGCCGGCGCCTGGCGGCGGAGGCCCTTTCGAGTCCCGACTACTGGGCCCGGCAGCTGCTGAGCCCGGTGCGTTTCGCCGAGGCGCTGGATCAGGCCCTGGACGAGGCCTCGCTCTTCCTGGAGCTGGGTCCCGCGGGCGGCCTGGCGAACTGCCTGCCCCAGGTCGTCTCCGCCCGGGCGGGGCGCAGCGCCTGGCCCGCCGCGTCGCTGCTGGCCACGGCCCGCAAGGCGGGCGAGCCGGGGGCGGAGGCCCGCGCCTTTCTCTCGGGGCTGGGCGACATCTGGCTGGCGGGCGGCGCGGTCGACTGGCGCGCTTTCGACAGCGACTTCCTGCCCCGGCGGCGGCTGGCGCTGCCGGGCTATCCTTTCCGGCACGAGCGCCACTGGCCCGAGGACGCAGCCGGCGATCCGCTCCCTGCGGCCGGCGAAACGCTGCCGACCAGTGAGCGGCGCCAGGAGCAGACGCGGCTGCAGTTGCCGCGCCAGCCGCGCCCGGCAGAGGCCGGCGATTTCATCCCGCCGGAGGGGCCCTTCGAGGCGCAGTTCGCGGCCCTCTGGGAAGAGTTGCTGCTGATCGCGCCGATCGGGCGGGAGGACGATTTCATCGCCTTGGGCGGCGCTTCCATCACGGCGCTGCAGCTGGTTCAGCTGGCGGCGACGGAGGGCTGCCGACTGACGGTCAGGGAGATCTTCGACCACCGCCGCCTCAAGGACCTCGCGGCCTTCGTCGCGGCGGAGAAGAGCGGCCCGGCAGCGGCGCCCGCCGACCCGGAGCCGGCCGAGGAGGAAGGCCTCGACCTGGAGACGCTCAACACCATTCAAGCGCAGCTCAAAGTGTAGAAGATGAACAAACCGGACAACATAGTCGACGCCTTCCCGGCCACGCCCCTGCAGCTCGGCATGCTCTATCACGCCATGGTGGCGCCGGACAGCGCGGTCTTCCTGCAGCACTACTCCATGTACGTCGACGGTGACCTGGATGCCGAGGCCTTCGCCGCGGCTTGGCAGGAGGTCACCGCTCGGCACGCCGCGCTGCGCTCCTCCTTCCATTGGCAGGGCCTCGATCAATGCCTGCAGGTGGTGTCCAGGGCCGCCACCCTGCCGGTCCGTCACGAGGATTGGTCCGCCGAGGTGCCCGAGGGCCTGGAGGACCGCCTGCGCGAGCTGGTGTGGGAAGACCGCCGCGTGCCCTTCGACCTGGAGCGGCCGCCGCTGTCCCGCCTGACCCTGGTCAAGCTGAGCGACAGCCGGCACCTCATGGTGATCGCCTTTCATCATTTGATTACCGATGGCTGGTCGCTCAACGTCGCGATGGACGAGGTGGCGGCGATCTATGCAGAGAAGACGCTCGGCAGGCCGGCCCGGCTTCCTCCCGCACCCTCCTTCAAGGCCTATGCAACCTGGCTGCGGCAGGTCGACCCGACCGAAGCGCGCAGCTTCTGGCGCGCGCATCTCGACGGAGCACAACCCTGCCGCCTGCCGTTGCGCAAGCTTCTGGGTGAAGAAAAGGACACGCCGGAGAGCTTGGCCACCCGCGACCTGCGCGTCGGCGTGGAGGACACGAATCTGATGCTGCAGGCGGCGCGTAGGATGGGCGTGACCTCGGCCATACTGGTGCAGGCCGCCTGGGCCCTTCTTCTGGGCCGTTACGAGCGGCAGGAAAGGGTGCTTTTCGCGATCGCCAGCGCGAACCGCCCGGCTGCGGTAGCGGACATCGATCGCATTTTCGGCCCCCTCATGGCCGTCCTGCCCTGCAACCTGGAGATCGAGAATTCCCAGAGCGTCCAGGCGTGGCTCTCCGCATTGCAGCAGGAGCAACTGCGGGCGCGGGAGCTCGACTTCCTGTCACCGGCCGAACATCAGCAGATCGCCGGCTTTTCGCCTCTGGACGAGTTTCTGAGCTCCATGCTGGTCGTCGAGGACATGCCGGCCGCGCAGTCCCCGGTCTGGAGCGAGCAGGGCCTCGAGTTCGCCTATTTCGAGGCCTACGACCGCACGGCTTATCCGCTCAACATGTTCGCCTTCCCGGGCGAGAGCTATCTCTTCCGCCTGGGCTTCGACCGCCGCCAGTTCTCGGCCGAAGCGGCCGATCACATCCTGTCGCAGATGCACGGCCTATGCCGGCAACTGGCCGAGGATCCCGATCGTCCGGTCGCGAGTATCGAGCTCGCCGAGGGCGATGCCGCGTCGTCGTGTTTTTCCGGTGGCGAGGCTTTGGGTCAGTCGGTTTGTCTGTGGTCATGTCTGAGCGGCTCGCTTTCGGGGCTTGGTGTTGCGCTGGAGGGCGAGGACGGTTCGGGGCTTGCGTCGGGTCCGGAGCTTCTGGCGCGCGCGGGAGGCTTTGACGCGGCGCTGACCTCGGGCGGCCATGCGCCGGGCGCGCCGGTGGCGCTGCTTCTGGATCCGGGGGTGGACTATGCCTGTGCGATCCTGGCCTGCCTGCGCCGGGGCAGCCCCTATGCGCTGCTGGACCCTCTTCT
>JAKSBE010000514.1 GCA_022361275.1 Kiloniellales bacterium | reverse complement strand
CCAGGGGCCTCAAAACACTGCCTTTTCGGAGGACCATTACGCTGAAAAGGTTTCTTAATTGTTTCACTCGACCGGAGGCGCAGGGCGCCGAAGACCGTCAAAGCGCAGAGGCGACCGCCTCGACGGCACGCTGCGTCGCCGAAACGATCGTCTCCGCTTCCTCCCGCCTCAGGCAGAGCGGTGGCGCGAAGCCGAGGATGTCACCCTGGGGCATGGCGCGACCGATCACGCCTTCCTCGAGAAGCGCCGCCGCCACGCGGGCGCCGACCTTCTTCGCGGGATCGAAGAAGCGGCGGGTTTCCTTGTCTTCGACGAACTCGACGGCGCAGAGCAGGCCCTCACCGCGGACCTCGCCCACATTGGGATGATCGGCAAGGGCTTCGGCCAGGCCGCGGTTGAGGTGGGCTCCGACCTCGCGGGCGTTCTCGACCAGCCCGAGGTCGTCGATCAGCCTGAGGTTGGCGCAGCCGGCGGCCGCGCAGATCGGGTGCGCGGAATAGGTCCAGCCGTGGCCGATCGGCCCGAGTTCGTCGGTGCCCTGCTCCAAGACGCGCCAAACTCGCTCCGAGACGATCGAGCTCGACAGGGGTGCGTAGGCCGAGGTCAGGCCCTTGGCAATGGTGATCATGTCGGCCTCGATGCCGTAGTGATCCGCGCCGAAACGGCTGCCGAGGCGCCCGAAGCCGGTGACCACCTCGTCGAGGATCAGCAGGATGTCGTGCCTCTTGAGAACCGGCTGGATCGCCTCCCAGTAGCCGGCCGGCGGCGGCACGATGCCGCCCGTGCCGAGCCCCGGCTCGGCGACGAAGGCGGCGATGGTCTCGGGCCCCTCGCGGGCGATCAGGGCTTCCAGCTCGGCCACGCAATGGCCGACGAAGTCCGCCTCGGTCATGGCCGGGTCGGGGCGCCGGAAGTAGTAGGGCGCTTCCGTGTGAAGCACGCGGTCCAGCGGAAGGTCGAACTTCTTGTGGAACAGTTCCAAGCCCGTGAGCGAGCCCGTCATCAGGCCGGAGCCGTGATAGCCGCGCCAGCGCGAGATGATCTTCTTCTTCTCCGGCCGGCCGATGACATTGTGGTAGTACCAGGCGAGCTTGATGTTGGTCTCGTTCGCATCCGAGCCGCCGAGGCCGAAATAGACCTTGGACATCTGCTTCGGCGCCCGGTCCAGGATCATCTTGGCAAGGGTGATCGACGCTTCCGTGCCGTGACCGACATAGGCGTGGTAGTAGGCGAGCGCGCGGGCCTGCTCGGCGATCGCGTCGGCGATCTCGGTCCGGCCATAGCCGACATTGACGCAATAGAGCCCGGCGAAGCCGTCCAGGAAGCGCTTGCCGTCGCGGTCCTCGATGAACACGCCGGAGCCGCCGGTGACGATCCGGTTCGGGCTCTCGCCGCGCGCGTGCTGGGCCAGATGCGTGGAGGGGTGAAAGAAGGTCTCCCGATCCCATCGATCGAGCTGGTCGTTGGTGAGCATCCTCGCTCCTTGGTCAGCTGGTGGTTCTGTCTAGTGACTGCGCTTCGTCGAGCCAGGCCATGACGAAGCCGCGAAGCCAGGCACGCATCGGCTCGAAATGTTGCGCCGCCAAGTCTTCTTGCTCAGCCGTACCTTGCGCGCCGGCGCGCGCCGTCCAGCCCGAGTCCGCCGTGCGCAAGAACTGCTGGTCTTCGAGGCGGAGCTCCGCGTGGAATTGCAGCCCATAACGCGCAGGCCCGAAGCGAACCGCCTGGTTGGGATAGAGCGCGGAGCTGGCGAGCCGCTTGCAGCCCACCGGAAGGTCGGCGCTGTAGTAGTGCCACTGAAAGACATGCAGCCCGTCCGGCACGAGATCGGGCGCATGGCTGATCAGCGGGTAGTAGCCGAACTCCGCCTGGCCGTGCTCGGGACTGCCGACCCGGGCGCCGAGCAGCTGAGCCGCGAGCTGAAGGCCATGACAGATGCCGAAGAAGGGCCGTCCCGTCCCCCACCAGGCCTCGATCCAGCGCTGCTCTTCGGCGATCCCGGGGGCTTCGGACTTGGTCACGTCGGCGAGGCTGCCGTGCATGAGGACGATGTCGTGGCCTTCGTCCGGATGCGACAGCGCGTCCCCTTCGATCGGAAAGCGCCGGTCGAGCTCGTAACCGGCCTCGATCAAGACGGCCGTCGCGGCGTCCTCGGGCACGGGGCGGAGGTGATGAATGACCAGCGCGCGCCCGGTCATCGCCGCTAGGCCTCGTTGATGTGCGGGCTGGTGGTCAGGACCTCGGGTCCCTGCTCACCCAGCAGCACGCAGTTGGAGAGGAAGAAGTCGCCTTGTCCGGTCCCCATCAGCCAGGACATGACGTGAAAGGTCATGCCGGTCCGGATCTCGAGATCGGAGTCGTGGCGCAGGCCCATGACCGAATTGCCGCCGGTCCAGGTCGGTGGAAAGGCGATGCCCGCGCAGTAGCCGCAGTGGTGTCGCCTGTAGTGGGACAAGCCCCCCTCGTCGACCACGGCCTGCCAGGCCGCGTAGACCTCTCGCGCCGTTCTGCCCGGCCTCAGGGCCTCCAGGACGGCATCGAAGGCGCGCTGTGACAGATCCGCAACGCGGCGGTTGTGATCGGTCATCGGGCCGATCTGCACCAGCCTGCCGTTCGGCGTGTTGTAGCGGCCGACACAGCCCGCGAGTTCGAGGAAGACCGTTTCACCGCCCCGGTAGGCGCTCTGTCCCCAGGTCGTATGCTCCTCGCCCAGGCGCGCCTGGGGGCGGATGAAGGGCCCGAAACCCGGCGGATCGCCGCCGGCGCGAGCCATGGCGCCCAGACAGGCCGCACCCACCTCTCGTTCCTGCACTCCTTCTCCGATGGCGTCGATGGCCGCCTGCGTGGCCGCATCGGTGACTCGGGCCGCTTGGCGGATCAGGGCCTGCTCCTCCGGGCTCTTGACCAGCCGCAAGGCATCGACCTCGCCCGAGACATCCTGCCAGTCGGCTTCCGCCTGCGCCTGCAGGGACCGGGCGAGACCGTGGCTCAGGCCGGCTGACCAGGACTCGATCCCGATCCGCTTGCCAGTCAGCCCGAGATCTTTGAGCACCCGGGCCGTCACGTCGGCGGCGGTCTCTGAATCGCTATGGCCCTGGAAGCGTGCCGAGTGGACCATGTTGCCGACGGCGGTCTCTTCCATGGCGCGGGTCACCAGCACCGGCTGCCGCTCCAAGGGAAGGACGAGCATGTGCGGCGCGAAGTAGCCCCAGTGATCGAGACCGGTGAAGTAGAAGACGTTCTCCGGCGACGACAGGATCGCGGCGTCCAGCCCGCGCTCGACGAGGACCGTGCGAAAGCGATCGATCCGTCCGTCGATCTCCGCATCCGAGAAGGGATTTCGATGCATGACCAGACTCCGAATGGCGGTCCGCTCAGGTCCGGATCACGGACCCGACGGCCTGCCGCTTCGCCCGTTCGAGGGCAAAGGTCGCGATCGCCGTGTCCTGGGCCCCGGTCCCTGTGAGATCGCAAAGCGTGATGTCCTCGGGCGAACGGCGGCCGAGGGTCGGAGTGGCGACGACCGCGCCCAGTTCATCGAAGGAGGCGGCCGCCGTGACCGTGCCGGCCTCCAGGGCGGCCCGGAGCTCCCCAAGGGCTTCGCACTGACTCAGGCGGTCCGGCACATAGGCGTCGATTCGTGAGAAGACCTCCGGCTCGATCTCGTTCTTGCCGCCCTGGTCCGAACCCATCGCCGTGATGTGCAGGCCCGGATGGAGCCAGTCGGCCCGGAGGATCGGGGACCTTGCAGGTGTCGTCGTCACCACCAGCTGGCACTCGGCCAGCAGCCGCGCCGGATCGGGTTGGGCCAGGGTCTCGATGCCGAGCCGCTCCGCCAGGTCGGCGGCGCAGGCCTCGGCCTTGGCGGAGTCGCGGCCCCAGACCAGGACCCGCTCGAAGGGCCGTACCTTGAAGGCCGCCTCGATCTGCAGGCGGGCCTGAACGCCCGTTCCCATGACACCGGCGGTACGCGTCTCCGACGCCAGATGCCGCGCCGCCACCGCCCCGGCCGCGGCGGTGCGGACATCCGTGAGATAGCCGTTGTCCAGGAGCAGCGCCTCGACCAGGCCGGTCTTGGCCGAGAACAGGATCATCAGGCCATTGAGGCTTGGGAGGCCGAGCTTCGGGTTGTCGAAGAAGCCCGGGCTTACCTTGATCGCGAAGCCTCCGAAACCGGGGATGTAGGCGGTCTTGACGTCGACCTCGCCGTTGGCGGCGGGAATCTCCATGGACAGGATCGGCGGCATGACGACCTCGCTGGTGGCGAGCGCCGCGAAGGCCCGCTCGACGACATCGATCGCCTCCAGGTCGATCGAGACCACGGACCGCAGGTCGGACTCGGTCAGCACCGTGACGTCAGGCATCGTAAGGCCGTCCTTCGAGGGTCATGTCGCCCAGCCGGATGTCGCGGCCCTGCATGATGTCCGCGTGCAGCTTCATGTCCAGGTTCCGGCCGGTGATGATCATGGCCGTGGCTCCGCCCAGCGGCGGCAGCTTGCCGGCCTGCAGCGCGGCGATGCCGGCCACGCAGGCCCCTTCGCAGACGATCCGGTCCTCGTAGTAGGCGGTCTGCAGGCCGCGGTAGATCTCCGCTTCGCTGACCAGGACGATGGCGTCGAGATAGTCCCGGCACAGCGGGAAGGAGAGCCGGTTCTGCAGGCCGATGCCGCCGCCGAGCGAGTCGGCGAGGCTGGGGAACTCCTCCACCTCCACCGGTCGGCCGGCGCGGATCGATTCGTACATGGCGGGGCCGCGGTCCATGGAGATGCCGATGACCCGGACCTTGGGATTGGCCTGCTTCATGGCGAAGGCGATGCCGCCGGCCAGTCCGCCCCCGGACAGGGGCACCAGGACCGTGGCGAGATCCGGCCGCTGTTCGATCAGTTCCAGGCCGATGGTCCCCTGGCCGGCGATCACGAAGGGGTCGTCGAAGGGCGAGATCTCGACCAGGCCCTCCTCCGCGACCAGGCGCAGGCTTTCGGCCTGTGCCTCGTCCTGCGAGTCGCCGACGATGCGGACCTCCGCGCCCAGCGCCTCGATGCCTTCGACCTTGACCCGCGGAACCAGCGAGGACATGCAGATCACGGCGCGCAGGCCGCGGGCCCGGGCGGCGAAGGCCACGCCGCGGCCGTGGTTGCCGGTAGAGCAGCAGGTCACCCCGGTAGCCGTCTCCGGCAGGTTGAAGATCGCATTCGCGGCGCCGCGCAGCTTGAAGGCACCGATCGGCTGGGTCATTTCCAGCTTCAGCAGGACGTCTTGACCGGCCAGTCCGGAGAGATAGGGCGAGGGAATCAGTGGTGTCGCGATGGCCGTTCCCTCGATGGTCCGGCGCGCGGCTTCGACCTGCTGCAGCGAGAACTCCGTCATCGTCGGCTCACCCGGCCTCCAGGACGGCGCT
>JAKSBE010000025.1 GCA_022361275.1 Kiloniellales bacterium | reverse complement strand
CTGGAAGATGTGCCGTAAGCATGACCGGTAAGATGGCCGGCCGATCCGGCGAAAGCGGGCCGGAAGCGAGGAGACCTCGTGACCGAATCATGACCATCTTCGGGCGGGCCCTGCGCGCTCATCGGAGCGGCGGCATCGGAGTGAGGCCGCCGAAACCTGCCGCCCTCCCCGCCCCCGATGTCGGCCAGGGGCGGGCGCTGGCGCAGAGAGGCGAGCGCGGGGCGTACTTCCGGGCCATCAAGCACGGCGGTTTTCGCCTCGGGTCGCGGCGCGTCCAGCCCGGCCCGATGCGGAGCTGCGACGAGGCCGCCGGCGGGGAACCCGGTCCATGCATGTCCGCTATCCGATCTGGCTGCGCCGGGTGGACCGCCCCGGCGCCCGCGTCTTCGCCGTGCTTTTCGCCCTGGAATCGCTGTCCCGCGCCCTGCTGGTGACGGTCGTCTCCCTGCAGGCCCTGGCCCTGCTGAAGGACGCCCGCGACGTCAGCCTCGCCTTCGCCCTGGTCGGGGTGACCGGGCTGCTGGCCAGCTTCACCATCCCCATCGTGGTGCGGCTGCTGGCCCGGCGCTTCACCTACACCCTGGGCGCGCTGCTGCTGGTCGCGGCCGCGGGGGCGCTGGCGACCCTGACCCTGCCCGGCCAGATCGCCGGCATGCTGTTCCGGGTCTACGGCGCCTCCTGCCTCGCGGTCACGACCAGCCTCTACATCATGCAGTACATCAACAAGAAGGACCTGACCCGCTCGGAGCCGCTGCGCCTGCAGTTCTCCGCCCTGGCCTGGACCCTGGGGCCCTGGCTCGGCGTGGCGCTCTACGAGGCGCTCGGGCCGAACTGGACCTACGGCGCCAGCGCCGGCGCGGCCCTGACCCTGCTCGCGGTCTTCTGGTGGATCCGGCTCCAGGAACGGCCGGTGATCGGCCCGGCCACGAAGCCGCCGCCGAACCCGCTGCGCAACCTGCGGCGCTTCTTCGCCCAGCCGCGCCTGCGCCTGGCCTGGATCATGGTCGTCGGCCGCTCCAGCTGGTGGGTCTTCTTCTTCGTCTACGGGCCGGTGTACATGCTCCAGGCCGGGGAAGGGAAGCAGACCGCCGCCCTGGTGGTCTCGGCCGGCAACGCTGTGCTCTTCCTGAGCCCGGTCTTCGGCCGGCTGGCGGCACGCAACGGACTGCGCCCGGTCATGACCGCCGCCTTCCTCTGCGTCGGCGGCTGCACCCTGCTGACCGTCGCCGTCTTCGATCAGCCCTATGCGGTCGCCGGGCTGTTCCTGGCCGGCGCCCTGGGCTGCGCCGCCCTCGACGCCCTGGGCAACATCCCCTTCATCCGCGCCGTCCGTCCCCACGAGCGGCCGCAGATGACCACGGTCTTCCGGACCTACCTGGACGCCGCCGAGCTGATCACCCCGACCCTCTGCGCCCTGGTCCTGACCCTGGCCGACCTTAGGACCATGTTCTTCGTCTTCGGGCTCTTCGTCCTCAGCTTTGCGCTCTGGCCCCGCTTCCTGCCCCGCCGGCTGTGAGGCGCGGCCTCCGTCAGTTCAGGCTATCGTAGACCGCCGTCTCGAAATCCAGGAACAGCGGCAGCGCCTTCACGTCCGCGAAGGGGAAGATCTGGGTCGCGTAGGCGCCGGCGATCCCCTTTGCGGGATCGATCCAGAAGTAGGAGTTGGCCAGGCCCGCCCAGGCCAGGCTGCCGGCCGAGCGGCCGCTCGGCGCCGCCTCTTCGTTGATCATGAAGCCGAGCCCCCAGGTCTTGGGCAGGTCCGGAAAGAACTCCGCATCGTTGGAGAACTGCGGCATCTCGGTCTTGAGACCCCGGACCCGATGCGCGCCTATCTGGTTGCGCGACATGGCCTCGACCGTCTCGGGCGCGAGGACGCGGCCCCGCTCGCCCTCGCCCTTGTTCAGGATCATACGCAGGAAGCGGGCGTAGTCGCCGAGGGTCGAATAGAGCCCGCCGCCGCCCATCTCGAACTCGGGTGCCTGGGGGATCTCGAAGTCCAGCACCTTGAAGCCGTCGTCACCCCGATGATGGATCCTGGCCAGGCGGGCGCGCATCGCCTCGGTGATCTCGAAGGCGGTGCTCGTCATGCCCAGAGGCTCGAAGACCTGCGCCGCGAGGTAGGCGCCGAGCGTCTGGCCGGACACAGCCTCGACCAGCTTGCCGGCCCAGTCGATGTTGATGCCGTAGTCCCAGTCCGTCCCCGGATCGAAGATCAAGGGCGTGGTCAGCGCCGCGTCCTCGCAGCTGGTGATCACCGGCGTGCCGGTGGCCTGCTGGTAGCGAAGGATGTCGGCGTTCCAGATCTCGTAGGAGAAGCCGGCGGTGTGGGTCAGCAGCTGTCGGAGCGTGATGTCGCCCTTCGGCGGCCGCAGCCGCGGCTCGCCGTTGCCGTCGAAGCCCTCCAGGACCTGGACCTCGCCGAGGTAGGGAATCACCGCTTTGGCCGGGGCGTCGAGCTCGAGCAGGCTCCGCTCGACGAGCTGCATCGCCGCCGTGGCCGTGACCGCCTTTGTCATGGAGGCGATCCAGACCACGGTGTCGGGGGTCATGGCCACCCCGCCGCCCAGCGCCCGCTCGCCGAAGCCGCCGTCGTAGAGCAGGCCGTCGCGGTCGGTTACGACGGCCACCACGCCCGGCACTGCGCCGTCTTCGGTCGCGGCCTGCAGTATCCTGTCGAGACTGTCCTTGAGAGTCATGATCCTCCTCCTCGGAGATCGCATAGCTTGATTTAGTGTTGGTTTGTTCGAGCGATCTTGGGCCGAAGCGCGCCGGAGCGCAACGATCCCGGCTGGCGTCAGGCCCGGGCTGGTCCTTCAGGGACAGGAGCCGCGCGCCCATGAAGTCGAGGAAGGCGCACACGCAGGCGCGGCTTCTTCGACGCCCCGGCCGACAGCGGCAACATGATCAGCCGCGGCTTCTGCCCGACCTGCGGCTCGGCCATCTACTCCCGGAACAGCGCCGTCTCCGTCCGCGCCTCGAGCCTCGACGATCCGGAGGTCTTCCAGCCGCAGATGAGATCGTCTACGGCAAGCGGGCGCCCTCCTGGGACCGCATGGACCCCGCCCTGCCCCGCTTCGAGGCGATGCCGCCGCCGGAGGAGACGCCCTACGCCGCGGGGTGAAGCGAGCCCTAGCCGAGGCTGGGTGAGGGGTCCGCCCGAAGGCTCAGAAGGTCTTCAGCCCGTTGACCGGCAGCAGGATGGCGTAGAGCGAGGTCGTGGCGGTGATGAAGAGGCGGTTGCGCTTGGGGCCGCCGAAGCAGACGTTGGAGACCTGCTCGGGCACCAGGACCTTGCCGATCAGGGTGCCGTCGGGCTCCAGGCAGTGCACGCCGTCGGCCGCGCTGCTCCAGATCCGCCCGGCCTCGTCCAGCCGGAAGCCGTCGAAGAAGCCGGCGCTGCAGGTGGCGAAGACCGCGCCGCCGGAGAGCGTCCCGTCCGCGGCGACGTCGAAGACCCGGAGGTGCCGCTCGCCGCCGGCGAAGCGGGTGCCGCCGGAATCGACGATGTAGAGCCTGCTTTCGTCCGGCGAGAAGGCCAGGCCGTTGGGCCGGACGAAGTCGTCGGCGACGATCCGGCAGTCGCCGGTCTCGGGATCGAGGCGGTAGACGTGGTCGCCGCCGATCTCGGACTCGGCCTGGAAGCCCTCGTAGTTGGAATCGATCCCGTAGGCCGGATCGGTGAACCAGATCGAGCCGTCCGACCTGACCACGACGTCGTTGGGGCTGTTGAAGCGCTTGCCCTCGAAGCGATCGGCCAGGACCGTGATCCGGCCGTCGTGCTCGGTCCGGGTCACCCGGCGGCCGCCGTGCTCGCAGCTCACCAGGCGGCCCTGGCGGTCGACCGTGTTGCCGTTGGTGTAGCGGCCCTCGCCGCCGCGGAAAACCCCGACCGCACCGGTGGTCTCGTCCCAGCGCAGCATGCGGTCGTTGGGAATGTCGCTGAAGATCAGCGCGCGGCCGGCCGGGAAGTAGGCCGGGCCCTCGGTCCAGCGGCCGCCCTCCCAGAGGTGGTCGAGGCGGGCGCTGAGCTTCACGCAGCGCCGGAAACGGTCGTCAATGATCTCGAAACCGCTCTCGGCCATACCGTTCTCGGCCATGTCCGCCCCTTCCCTCTGCCGGTTTCGCCGCGGATTGAGCCGGGCCGGCGAGCCATGCTACGCATTCAGTAGCACATCGCGGCGAGAGCGCAAAGCGGTTCGCTACGCTATCGGTAGCAAGCGGGGACGGCATACATGGCATCGATTCCGAAGCCCGGCCGGCCGGTGCGCGGCTCCAGGTCCGGCGCGCCGATCATGGCGCTCTTCGACCTGCTCGGGCGGCGCTGGTCGATGGGCGTGCTGTGGACGCTCTGCGACCGCGGCCCCTGCACCTTCCGGGCCCTGCAGGACCGCTGCGAAAGCATCTCGCCGACGGTCCTGAACGCCCGCCTGAAGGAGCTGCGCGAGGCCGGCCTGGTGGAACGTGCCGAACTCGGATACCAGGCGACGCCGAGGGGCCGGGAGCTCTACGAGCTGCTGGTGCCGCTCGGCACCTGGTCGAAGTCCTGGGCCCGCGAGCAGACCGGCCGGGCCGGGTCGGAATAGCCCGTGGCCCGGATGCCGCGATCAGAGGCAGGTCTCCCGGCCGTCGGCGTCCTGGACGAGCCGCAGATCGGCGATGTCGACGCGCAGGGGACCGTTCGCCCGCAGCGCGAAGCCGGCCGTGATCGCGTCCATCCGTGCGCCCGCGGCCTCGAAGCAGGAGAGGCTGACGCGCAGCTCGGTCCAGTCCGACGCCGCGGCGAGCGCGCGTGCCGCGGAGAGCCATCCTGCGCAGGGACCCGCCCCGGCGCAGAGCATCCCGACCTCGGTCCCGTCGGGCAGCGCACCGATCACGCGCAGGGTCATCGCAAGCTCGAGGTCCGCGTTCGCCTCGCGCCGCAGGTCGAGCGCCTCGGCCGCCGCGACCAGAAGGGCGCTGTCCGGACCGCCGCCGGCGATCGTGACCGAGAGCGCGTCTTCCTGGGCGTCCTTGTCGATCAGGCCGACCTCGACGCCGGCCGCCGCGTCGCCGGGCAGGGTCAAGGGGGTCGCCGATGCCGGATCGGCCCCTGCCGCAAGGAACCAGGGCGCGCTGACCCGGCCGGCATCGAACAGGACGGTCCTGTCCGTTCCGCCCGACACGTCGCCCGGATCTTCGGACAAGGGCGGCAGGTCACCGGCGTCGGCGAAGGTCAGCCCATGGCCGAAGGGGAACAACGGGGTCTCGCTGCCGCCGACGACGTTCACGTCGAAATGA
Source organism: Kiloniellales bacterium (assembly GCA_022361275.1). GTDB lineage: Bacteria > Pseudomonadota > Alphaproteobacteria > Kiloniellales > JAKSBE01 > JAKSBE01. The sequence goes on along the minus strand of JAKSBE010000025.1, from coordinate 22,422 downwards.
TCCGCCCGCGCCGGCCAGGAGAAGGACAGGCGCCCCTTGAAGTCGTGGTTCACGGCGCCGTCGGGACGCCGGAACAGGACGTCCGCGACGCCGCCGCCCTCGCTGCCCGGCAACCAGGCGACCACGAAGGCGTCCGAGGCGTTGATCTCCGGGTTCACCCACAAGGGCCGGCCGGTCAGGAAGACCGACACCACCGGCACGCCGTCGGCCTTGAGGCGCTTCAGGAGCGCCAGGTCCTGCGCCCGCGCGGCGCCGTAGAAGACATCCTCGAGGTCGCCCCGGAACTCCGCATAGGGGTCCTCCCCGAAGACGACGATCGCGACGTCGGGCCTGGTCTCGTAGCGGCCGTTGACGTCGAGGACCGCCGCGCCGCCGGCCGCCTGCACCGCGTCGCGGATGCCGCCGAAGATCGTCTGGCCGTTGGGGAAGAGCGCGTTGTCGAAGGTCCCGCCCTGCCAGGTCAAGGTCCAGCCGCCGGACTGCTTGCCGACGTTGTCCGCGCCGTCGCCGGCGACGAGAACGCGCGCGTCGGGCGCGAGCGGCAGGAGGCCGCCGTCGTTCTTGAGCAGGACGAGCGACTCCCGGACCGCGCGGCGGGCGAGCGCGCGATGGGCCGGGGCGCCGAGGACCGAGGTGTCGCCGGCGAGCAGCCGGTCCGATGGCTTGGGCGCGCCGAACAGCCCCGCGCGGTACTTCACCCGCAGGATCCGCCGGACCGCCTGGTTGAGCCGCCACATGCGGACCTCGCCGGACTTCACCTGCGCCAGGAGGTTCTCGTAGAGGCCGCGCCAGCTGTCGGGCGCCATGTACATGTCGAGGCCGGCGTTGAGGGCCCTGGAACAGTCGACGTTGGTGCAGCCGGGGATCTGCCCGTGCGCGTTCCAGTCCCCCAGCAGCAGCCCGTCGAAGCCGATCCGCCGCTTCAGGATGCGGGTCAGCAGGCTCTTGTCGCCATGGACCTTGCGTCCGTTCCAGCTCGAGAAGGACGCCATCACGGCCTGGACGCCGGCCGCGATCGCGGGCGGATAGCCGGCGGCATGAACGTCGCGCAGTTCCGCCTCGGAGATGACGGCGTCGCCCTGATCGCGGCCGTCCTGCGTGCCGCCGTCGCCGACGAAGTGCTTGGCCGTGGCCATGACCTTCTCGCCGCGCAGGAAGTCCGGGCTTCCCGGCCTGCCCTGGAAGCCCTCGACGTAGGCCGGGGCGTAGTGCGCGACCAGGTCCGGGTCCTCGCTGAAGCCCTCGTAGGTGCGCCCCCAGCGGTCGTCCTGCGGCACGGCGATGGTCGGCGCGAAGGTCCAGTCGTGGCCCGTGACCCGCAGCTCGCGTGCGACGACGGCGCCGATCTCGCGGACCAGGTCGGGGTCGTTCGCCGCCCCGAGGCCGACGTTGTGGGGGAAGATCGTGCCGCCGATGACGTTGTTGTGGCCGTGGACCGCGTCGATGCCCCACATGATGGGCACGGCGACCTCGACGCCCTCCGGGTCGACCGAGGCCTCGAAGTAGGCGTCCGCCGCCGCGAGCCATTCCTCGGCCGTGGCGTAGGGCTTGCCGCCCGGCGCGGAGTTGCCGCCGCTGAGCACCGAGCCCAGGCGATAGCGGCGGACGTCCTCCGGCGTGACCGAGCCGCTGTCGGCCTGGATGACCTGCCCGACCTTCTGCTCCAGGCTCATCCGCACCAGGATGCTCAGGATCGCCCGCTCCTCCTCGCGGTCGCGCGGGAAGACCGGCCCGACCGTCGGCCAGATCCCCGGGTGGACCGGCGAATCGAAGGCCGAGGGCCCTCTGTCGTGCGGCCGCCCGTCGTCGTCATCGGCGGCGGCGTGGGCGGCGTTGGCGTTGGCGGCCATTGCGACGGCCGATAGGATCAGCGGCACGATCGTGCGCCGCGCGGCTTCTCTGATGGCAACCTCGATTGACTTCATGGCAGCCTCCACTGCTTTGCTGCTTCCTTGCAACCTCGACCGGGCCGCAGCCCGAGGACACGGCGGTCCCGGCCCCTGGACAGGGGGCGTTCGAGGCCGAGTTTTCGGGGGTCCAGGCACGCTGCGTGCCGGGGAGGTCTGGACGGACAGTACGGCTCTCTGCCTGTACCGCGGCATCTGCGTCACCCTTGTGAGGGCATCGTCATGCGATCGGATACCACATCCTATAAGAAAGTTCGAATCATAAACTAAATCGAAAGTAGAAAGACGCCTCGATGAACCTGACCGTCGCGCGCTCCAACCGCGATGTTCGGCGCGCCAATCGCGTCGCGATTCTCCGCCGCCTCCGGGCCCATGCCGGGTCGTCGCGCGTCGCGCTCGCACAGGCCCTGGGGCTGTCCAAGGCCTTGGTGACCCAGATCGTCGCGGACCTGATCGCGGAAGGCTGGGTGCGCGAACGACCGGGGGCCTCGGTCCGGGCCGGAACCCGGGCGGCGGGACGGCCGCAGATCGGACTCGATCTGGTCGGCGATGCACGCTGCGGCATCGGCCTGCTGCTCGTCCCGACGGGGACGAACCACGAGGTGCGGGTCGAGGCCGCCCTGGCCGGCTTCGACGGCAGGGTCGACCACCTGCCCGGCGTTTCGGGGCATCCCCGCGGCAACCGGGGCTTGATCTCCCTCGTCGCGCGGGCCTTCGAGCAGGGGCTGGAGGCGGTCCCCGCCCCCTCGGCGCTGCGCGCGGTGACCCTCGGCTTTCCGGGCGTGGTGGTCGACCGCCAGATCGTCCTGGCGCCGCGTCTCGGCTATACCGTCGGCAGCTCGCTCGTCGACGACCTGGAGCGGCGGCTCGGCGTGCCCGTCGAGGGCGAGAACGACGCGGCGCTCGGCGCCTTGAGCGAGCTGCACGACGATCCGGGGCGGCCGCCCTTCGCCTTCCTCCTGATCGACGCCGGGGTCGGCGCGGCCATCTATCGGGACGGGGTGGTGCTCGGGTCGCGACGGGCGTCCCCGCGAGTGGGCGAGGTCGGGCACGTGTCGATCCCGACGGCCGACGGCGGGCTGCGGGAGCTCGAAGCCTTCCTCGGGGTCCCCGGCGCCTGCATCGGTACGGGCGCCGACCTCGCGGCGCTCGAGGCCGGGGTGCTGGCCGGGCGGCCCGAGGCGATGGCGGTGGCCGCGCGCTACGCGACACCGCTGGTCACCATCCTCCAGATGTTCAGCGCCTGGGGTTGCGCGCAGGTGGTCCTGCAGTTCCCCTCGGACACCCTGCGCGACGCGATCCTGCGCGCGGCGCAGGCGAAGATGTCGGGCTCGCGCCTGACCATATCGGTCGGCCGGCCGGCCTTCGGGCCCCGGTGCCTCGTCACCGGGGCCGCGCTCGACGCCGTGGGCGACGCGGGCGACGCGGCCTGACCCGCCGCAGGGTCACGCCCGGTGGTCGAGGCCCCAGACCCGGTAGCGCTCGGGGTCGTCGACCCAGCGCTCGCGCACCTTGACGTGGAGGAAGAGGTGCACCGGCCGCTCCAGCATGGCCTGCAGCCCGGCCTGCGCCGCCTCGCGCACGGCCCGGATCGTGCGGCCGCCCTTGCCCAGGCAGATGCCCTTGTGGGTCTCGCGCTGGACGTAGACGGTCTGCTCGATCTTGACGCTGCCGTCCTCGAAGTCCTGCCAGGCGTCGGTCTCGACGGTCAGGGCGTAGGGCAGCTCCTGGTGCAGGCGCAGGAAGAGCTGCTCGCGCGTGACCTCGGCCGCGATCAGGCGCATCGGCAGGTCGGTGAGCTGGTCCTCGGGATAGTGCCAGGGCCCTTCCGGCATGGCCGACGCCAGGAAGGCGCGCAGCTCGGCGAGGCCGTCGCCGGTGGCGGCGGAGATCATGAAGGTGTCGGTGAAGATCCCCGCCTCCTGGAAGCGGGCGGCCAGGGCCAGAAGGCGCGCGCGCTTCACCGTGTCGACCTTGTTGAGGACCAGCGCCGCCTGCCGGCCCTGGGCCTTGAGGCCGTCGAGGATGAGCCGGGTGTCCGGGTCGATCTCGCGGCGCCCGGCGTCGAAGATCAGCAGCACGACGTCGGCGTCCGCCGCCCCGCCCCAGGCCGCTTCGACCATGGCCCGCTCCAGGCGGCGCTTGGGCCGAAAGATGCCCGGTGTATCGACCAGCACGATCTGGCTGGCGCCCTCCAAGAAGATCCCGCGGATGCGGAAGCGGGTGGTCTGCACCTTGTGGGTGACGATCGAGATCTTGGCCCCGGTCAGGGCGTTGGCCAGGGTCGACTTGCCGGCGTTGGGCGCGCCCAGGATCGCCGCGAAGCCGCAGCGCGCCGCCGCACCTAAGCCCGCCGCACCCGGGCCCGCCGCACCTGGACCGGTCGGGTCCCCGCCCGTCATGCCTCGGCCTCCAGGGCGGCGAGCAGCCGGGCCGCGGCCTCCTGCTCGGCCAGGCGCTTGGAGCGCCCGCTGCCCCGTGCGGCGGGCCGGTCCTCGACCGAGACCTCGAAGGTGAAGATCGGGTCGTGGTCGGGGCCGCAGCGCTTCACCTCGCGGTAGACCGGCAGGGCGAGGCCGCGGGCCTGCGCCCACTCCTGAAGCGCCGTCTTGGCCTCCTCCGGCGGCCGCAGGTCGGCCTCGATCAGCGCCCGCCACTGAGCCTCGACGAAGCGACGCGCCGGGTCCAGGCCGCCGTCGAGGAACAGCGCGCCGATCAGCGCCTCGCAGCAATCGGCCAGGATCGCCGGGTTCTGGCGGCCGCCGACCTCTTCCTCCGACTTGGAGATCGTGATGTAGGGACCGAGCCCGATCCTGCCGGCGACCTCGGCGAGGGACTCGCGCCGGACCAGCATCGCGAAGCGCTTGGCCAGCGCGCCTTCGCGCTCTTCGGGAAAGTCGCGATAGAGCCGTTCCGCGATGATCAGGCCGAGAACCCGGTCACCGACGAACTCCAGGCGCTGGTAATCGTCGCCGGCGCCGCGGCGGCGGTGCGGCGCGCTGCCGTGGGTCAGGGCGCGGGAGAGAAGCCGGGGATCGGCGAAGTCGTGACCGAGGGTCTCGGCGAGGGGCTGAAGGTCGGCGGGCGAGGCACCGCTGCGGTCTGGCGAAGCCGCCGCGTTGCTACTCGATCCCATCGAAGATGCGGCCGAAGCGGACCGCGAAGGGCCAGCGCCAGACCTCCCAGAAGCGTGCCGTGCCGTCGTGGGAGAAGAACAGGATCTCGGCCCGGCCGATCAGGTTCTCCACCGGCACGTAGCCGACGTCGTAGAGCGCGCGGCTGTCCTGGCTGTTGTCCCGGTTGTCGCCCATGGCGAAGACGTGGCCTTCGGGCACCTGGTACTCCGAGGTGTTGTCCGTGACCTCGCTGTCGCTCCGCTCGCGGATCAGGTGCGTGCGCCCGTTCGGCAGCGTCTCGGCGTACTCGGTGAAGGACGCACCGCCGTTCCCCTCCCGGAGCTTTTCGCGCTTGACCGGCTCGCCGTTGATGTGGAGCACGCCGCGGATCATCTGGATCCGGTCGCCGGGCAGGCCGACGATGCGCTTGATGTAGTCGGTGTCCTCTTCCCCCGGCTTTCGGAACACGGCGACGTCCCCGCGCTCCGGCAGGCCGCCGAAGAGCCGGCCTTCGAACAGCGGCGGGCTGAAGGGGAAGGAATAGCGCGTGTAGCCGTAGGAGAACTTGGACACGAACAGGTAGTCGCCGACCAGCAGGGTCGGGATCATAGAGCCGGAGGGAATGTTGAAGGGCTCGAAGGCAAAGGTCCGGATGCCGAGCGCGATCAGCACCGCGATCACGATGGTCTGCAGGGTCTCCCGATACTCGGCGAAGGCGCCGCGGGCACGCCCCTTTCCGCCTTCTTCCACGGTCTCGTCCGTTTTGGAGGGCGTCGTTTGAGAGTCCGCCTGAGGGGACCGCGGTTCGTCGTGTTCAATCATTTTCCGATGGGACGGCCGATATGATGACGATTGCCTGAGCGAGTGGATAGTCGTCGGTGATCGTCACGTCAATGCGCGCCTTCATGCCGCTAGGCGTTAATTCCTTGAGCCGCAGGGCGGCCCCACCGGTCAGATCCAGAGTCGGCTGGCCGCTGGGAAGGTTCACCACCCCCATGTGCTGCCAGTGCACGCCGCGGCGCGGCACCCCGGTCCCCAGGGCCTTTGCGCAGGCTTCCTTGGCCGCGAAGCGCTTGGCATAGCTCGCCGCCCGCGCCGCGCGGCGGTCCGACTTGGCCCGCTCGACCTGGGTAAACACCCGCTCGGTGAAACGGTCCCCGAACTTCTCCAGGGTCTTCTCGATCCGCCGGATGTCGATCAAGTCGTTGCCGAGGCCGATGATCATGGGCGGCTCACGCCCCCTTGGCGCCGTGAATCTCGGCGCGGGCCTTGTCCATCAGGGCCCGCATCCGCCGGATCGCGCTGTCGAGGCCGCTGAAGATCGCCTCCCCGACCAGAAAGTGGCCGATGTTGAGCTCGACCAGGGTCGGGATTGCGGCGACCGGCCCGACGGTGTCGAAGGTCAGGCCGTGTCCGGCGTGACACTCCAGGCCGATCGCCTCGGCATGGGCGGCGGCGTTCTCCAGCTTCGCGAACCCGGCCCGGGTCGCGGGTCCGCCCTGGTCGTGCAGGAAGGACTCGCAATAGGCCCCGGTGTGCAATTCGACCACCGGCGCCCCCAGGGCCATGGCGGCGTCGAGCTGCAGCGGGTCGGGATCGACGAAGAGCGAGACCCGGATTCCCGCGGCCTTCAGGTCGTCGACATAGGCCTTGAGATGAGTGCGCCCGCCGTGGGCGTCCAGGCCGCCCTCGGTGGTCACCTCCTCGCGCTTCTCGGGAACGATGCAGGCGGCATGGGGCCGGTGGCGCAACGCGATCCGCAGCATCTCCTGGGTCGCCGCCATCTCCAGGTTGAGCGGCAGATCGATCTCGCGGGTCAGGCGGTCGATGTCCTCGTCGGAGATGTGCCGCCGGTCCTCCCGCAGGTGCGCCGTGATTCCGTCCGCGCCGGCCTGGGCCGCCAGGCGGGCCGCGCGGACCGGATCCGGATGCAGCCCGCCGCGGGCGTTGCGGATCGTCGCCACGTGGTCAATGTTGACCCCGAGTCGCAAATATCGCGTCATTCCTGTCCTCTCCCCTTTCCTCCTGCGCCGGAGCTTCGGCCGGCTCCGGGGACGGCGGTCCAGAGGCCGCCTCGCGGGCGGCCTGACTCCGCGCCCTGGCCCGCCTCCGCAGCTTCTTGCGCACCCTGCGCCGACGCTGCGCCCTCTGATAACCTGACACAACCCGGTGCATGATCAAGTAGGTGATGATCCAGGCGACGACGGCGGTGGGCAAGCCGCCGACGGCCATCGGCCAGAGGATCTCCAGCGGCCGGTCGAAGATGAAGCTGAAGGACAGGTCCGCCGGCAGCTCGACCGCCGTCTCGAAGCCCAGCAGAGCCCGGCCGAAGGTGTAGGTCCAGGGCAGGATGATGGGGAAGGTCACCGGGTTGCCGACAACCGTCCCGAAGGCCGAAGCCACGACGTTCCCGCGCAGCGCGAGCGCGGCCAGGGCCGCGATGACGAAATGCAGCCCGAGGAAGGGGGTGAAGGAGGCCGCGGCACCGCAGGCGAAGCCGGCCGCGATGCGATAGGGGGTGCCCGGCAGGCGCCCCACACGGTGCTGGATGTAGAGCACCATGCGGGACCAGCCGCGCCGCGGCCAGATCATCTCCCGCGCCTGGTGATGCCAGGGAAGCGGTCTGCGCCGCCGAAACACCATCGTCCCTACTCTACTCTCCGGGTTCGGCCGTCGCGGCGACCGCCCGACGTCCCAGCCTGCGCGGCACCGCCCGCCCCATCGGTCAGGTCCGTGCCCGTTCGACAGAGGTGATGACCGACATCGCCCTCAGAGCGGCCATGATATCGGTCAGATGCTTCAGATCCTTTACCTCGACGTCGATCAGCATCTCGAAGAAGTCGATCGAGCGGTTCGTGATCTTCAGGTTCGAGATGTTGCCGTCGTTCTTGCCGATCACCGTGGAGAGGTTGCCCAGGCTGCCGGGCTCGTTCGCAACCACAATGTGCAATCGACCGAGAAAAGGCACGGAGGAGCCGTCGACGTCCCAGGCCAGGTCGACCCAGCGCTCCGGCGTCTCGGCGAAGGTCTGAAGCGTGTCGCAGTCGATGGTGTGGACGGTCACGCCCTTGCCGGTGGTGACGATCCCGACGATGCGGTCGCCGGGCAGCGGGTGGCAGCAGTGGGCGTAGTGCAGCGCCATGCCCGGGATCAGGCCCTTGATCGGGACCGCGTTCTCCTGGGTCTTGTCCCGCTTGGCCCTGCGGCCGATCGAGGCCACCTTGCGCCAGCCGCCGCGTTCCTTGGTCCCCGGATAGACCGCGTGCACCACGTCCATGGCCGAGAGGTGGCCCGTTCCGACCGAGAAGTGGAGATCCTGGACCGATTCGGCCTTGAGCTTCTTCAAGCCGCCCTTCAGGGCCTTCTCGGTCAGGTCCTGACCTTCCTGACGGAAGGTCTTCTCGAGCATGTTGCGGCCGAGCTCGATGTACTGCTCCCGCTCCCGGGCCCGGACGAAGCGGCGGATCCGGGCCCGGGCCTTGCCGGTGACCGCGAACTTCTCCCAATCGGGCGACGGGGTCTGCGCCTTGGAGGTGACGATCTGGACCTGGTCGCCGTTGGTCAGGCGGGTGCGCAGCGGCATCATGCGGCCGTTGACCTTGGCGCCGACGCAGGTATCGCCGACCTCGGAATGCACGGCGTAGGCGAAGTCCACCGGGGTCGCGCCGCTCGGCAGGGCGATCAGATCGCCCTTGGGGGTGAAGCAGAAGACCTGGTCCTGGAACATCTCGAGCTTGGTGTGCTCGAGGAACTCCTCGGGGTTGGAGGCGTGGTCCAGGATGTCGAGCAGCTCGCGCACCCAGCGGTACTGGCGGCCGTCGACCGCCCGCGCGCCCTGCTTGTACTTCCAGTGCGCGGCGACGCCGAACTCGGCGATCTCGTGCATCTCGCGGGTCCGGATCTGGATCTCGATCCGCTGCTGCTCGGGCCCGATCAGGCCGGTGTGCAGCGAGCGGTAGCCGTTCGGCTTGGGGGTCGAGATATAGTCCTTGAAGCGCCCGGGCACCGTCGGGTAGCGGCTGTGCAGGACGCCCAGCGCGTGATAGCAGTCGCCGACCGTCGGCACGACCACCCGGAAGGCCACGGTGTCGGCGAGCTGCTCGAAGCTGAGATTGCGCTGCTCCATCTTGCGCCAGATCGAGTAGGGCGACTTGAGCCGGCCCGAGACCTGGGCCTCGACCCCGGCTTCATCGAGGTCGCGGGCCAACTGCTCGCGGACCCGCTCCAGCAGATCGCCGCCCTGTTCGCGCAGGAAGTTGAGCCGCGCCAGGATCGACTCCCGGGCGTCCGAGTTGAGCTCGGCGAAGGCGAGGTCCTGGAGCTCGTCCTTGAAGCGCTGCATGCCGATCCGCTCGGCCAGCGGCGCGTAGATGTCCATGGTCTCGCGGGCGATGCGCCGGCGCTTCTCCGGGTTCCTGACGAAGTGCAGGGTCTGCATGTTGTGCAGCCGGTCGGCGAGCTTGACCAGCAGAACCCGGATGTCCTCCGACATGGCCAGCAGAAGCTTGCGGAAGTTCTCCGCATGCTTGGTCTGCTCGGACTGCAGCTCGAGGCGGGTCAGCTTGGTGACGCCGTCGACCAGGCGGGCGATGTCCCGGCCGAAGAGCATCTCGATGTCGGAGAGCGAGGCCTCGGTGTCCTCGACGATGTCGTGCAGCAGCGCGGTCGCGATCGAGGCGCTGTCCAGCTTGAGGTCCGTGAGGATGCCCGCAACCTCGAGGGGATGCGAGAAATAGGGGTCGCCGGAGGCCCGGGTCTGGCTGCCATGGGCCTTCATCGCGAAGACGTAGGCCCGGTTCAGCAGCCCTTCGTCGGCGCCGGGGTCGTAGGATCTGACCTTTTCGACAAGCTCAAACTGCCGGATCATGTCGTGCCGCCGCGGGACCTACCAGTCCTTGTTGCCTACGGCACGGCGAGCCTTGCAGTTGGCAGACGAGCACCGGCCGCCGGATCAAACCTCCTCCGTGCTGTCGGCCTCCGGCTGCGCGTCGTCCGCCGCCCCGGCACCGACGTCGGCCATCGGCTCCTGCAGCATGCCCCCTTGGGCGGCCGCCTGGGCCATGAGCTCGCCCTCCAGAGCATCGAACTCCGGCTGATCCTCTTCGGGCTCGTCCATCTCGACGTGCTTCTGCTGGCCGACCACGAGAGCCTCCATGAGCTGGCCGCGATCGATCGTGTCGTCCGCAATCTCGCGCAGCGCCACCACCGGATTCTTGTCGTTGTCCCGCTCGATGGAAAGCGGTGATCCCGCCTGAATGTCACGGGCCCGCTGCGCGGCCAGCATAACCAGCTCGAAACGGTTGGGGACTCGAACGACACAGTCTTCTACGGTAACGCGCGCCATGGCCGCGAAGCTCCACTTAAGTCAAGTGTTCCATTACGGGCTCAGATGAGCGGGAAGCTTGGAATATAGAAAGCGCGCCCCTGGCAAGCAAGCGTCTTGAACCCCGGAATCCCTTGGATTCAGACTGCTTTTCCTCGCCCTCAGGACACCTCTTCCAGAAGCTCGGTCTGCTGGTCCGCCGGGAGCGCGGGGATCAGCGCCCCCAGCCCAAGGCCAGAAACCGGGTGGCGCCAGCCGGGCGCGACCTCTGCCAGGGGCAGAAGCACGAAGGCCCGCCCGGCCAGACGGGGGTGCGGCAGCTCCGGCTGCGCGCCGGGCGGGCTGACCTGGCCCCGGTAGTCGAGCAGGTCAAGATCCAGGGTCCGCGCCGCGTTGCGCCGTCCCCGCCGGCGCCCGAAGTCGGCCTCAAGGGCATGCAGCCGCGCCAGCAGCGCCGCCGGCTGCAGGGTGGTGTCCAGGGCCGCGACGCCGTTGACGAACCAGGGCTGATCCGAGGCCGGCACGGGGGCGCTGCGGTACCAGCGCGAGCGGGCCAGGATCCGAAGCCCGGGCCCCTCCAGACGGGTTAGTGCCGCCTCGAGGGTCGCCCGCGGCCCGCCATAGCGTGGATGGTCCAGATTGGCCCCGAGTCCAATTAGGATGAACTTCCTATTCACCACCGATAAATCCTTGCGAGAAAGACATTAATCATTAAGTTCAAAAAACAGGCTGTCGATTCCTCATGTGATTTCTAGGAACTCATCGGCAGCTATAGTTTTATATCTATTGGCTTAGGCTGGCTGGCTTATTAGGAAGGATCAGCATGCATTTCTACCCGCAAGAACGGGTCGCCCTCTTCATTGACGGTGCCAATCTCTATGCCACGGCGCGGTCCCTGGGCTTCGACGTCGACTACAAGCGGCTGCTCGAACTCTTCGCGAAGGAGTGCACCCTGGTCCGCGCTTTCTATTACACGGCCTTGGTCGAGGACCAGGAGTATTCGCCGATCCGGCCCCTGATCGATTGGCTGGACTACAACGGCTACACAATGGTCACCAAGCCGACCAAGGAATTCACGGACGCCTCGGGACGCCGAAAGATCAAGGGCAACATGGACATCGAGCTGGCGGTCGACGTCATGGAGATGGCCGAGCACGTGAGCCACGTCGTGATCTTCTCCGGCGACGGCGACTTCCGCAGCCTTGTGGAGGCGGTTCAGCGCAAGGGGGTGCGGGTGACGGTGGTCTCGACCATCCGCTCGCAGCCGCCGATGGTGGCCGACGAACTGCGCCGCCAGGCGGATTGCTTCGTCGAAATCTCCGATCTGGAGAACCAGGTCTCCCGGCAGCACGCCGGCGACGACCGTGGCTACCGGCGCGGCCGCGGCCCGCGCGAGGCGGTCATCGAGGACGTCGGCGAGCCGGAGATCGACGAGGAACTGGACGACGAGTACTACGAGACCGGCACCGCCTGATCGGGGCCTGATCGAGCGGCTCCGCCATGGGTGCTCCCGCGCCGGCCGCGCCGCCGGCCGACTGCAGTCTTTGCCCGCGCCTGCTTGCCTTCCGGCAAGACAACGGCGAACGCTATCCCACCTTCCACAACGCCCCGGTGCCGTCCTTCGGGCCCGCCGACGCCACGCTGCTGATCGTCGGCCTGGCGCCGGGCCTCAAGGGCGCGAACCAGACCGGCCGCCCCTTTACCGGCGACTATGCGGGCGATCTGCTCTACACGACCCTGGAGAAGTTCGGCCTGTCCGGGGGCGGCTACGACCGCCGCCCCGACGACGGTCTCGAGTTGCTCGACTGCCGGGTGACCAACGCGGTGCGCTGCGTGCCGCCGGAGAACAAACCAACGACCGAGGAGATCCGCACCTGCCAGCCCTTCCTCAAGGCAGAGATGGAGGCCCTGCCCCGGCTGCGGGCGATCCTTGCCCTGGGCACCGTCGCCCACGGCAGCGTTCTCCAGGCCCTCGACCTCAAGAAGAGCGCCTACCGCTTCGCGCACGGCGCGATCCACGAGCTCGAGGGCGGAAACCTGGACAGGGGTCTTCTGTTCGCCGACAGCTACCACTGCTCGCGCTACAACACCAACACCGGGCGCCTGACCCCGACCATGTTCGAGGCCGTGTTCGAGGCGCTTCTTGCGCGTCTGCCGGAACTGCGGCGTAAGGCTTGAGCCGCGGTGTTTCGGCCACGGCAAATCCTTAGCCTTCTGACCGCCCGCCGTTGCGGCGAAACAAGGCTCGCCCGACCGGGCCTCCGGCGCCAGACCCCCATTCAGGTGATGAATTTCGAGCTGGATAGGCCTAATTGCAGCGCTGCGATGCTAAGATCCGCTTTGCGGATTGCGGCAATTGCAGTCTTCTGAGGAGAATAGCCGGCCCGAACCTTCCGCCCTATGGCGAAAGGGCGCCATCGGGCGGAGCCAGGACGGAGGAAAACCTGGCAGTGGAGGGATGCGCAAGGCGCGACGCCAAGAATGAAGCACCTGTGAGCCCGATCGGGCCATAGAGTCATTGCTCGCCTTCCTGGGGACAGGCAAACAGTGGCGGAGTAGGGGCCAGACGCCCGAGACCAATGCCGACGTCGACAACCATAGAACCGTATCGAGTTCAGTCAGCGATCCTGTGCGCCGACGTGCACGGCTACAGCCGGCTGATGAGCCAAGACGAGGTCGGGACCTACCATCGGGTCACGAGCGCGATCTCGCTCATCAGGGCGCTCATCGGGGACTACGGCGGTCGGGTCGTCCAGACCTCGGGGGACGGCGTCCTTGCGCTCTTCAAGAGCTCGGGCCAGGCGCTGCGGTTCGCGATCGAGATCCAGCGCGAGTTCCGAAACGATGCGGTCTGGAACGCGGAAGAGCGCCAGGTCGCCTTTCGGGTCGGGATCAACTTCGGCGAGGTGCTGGGCGGCGATTCCAACATCCAGGGTCACAGCGTCAACATTGCCGCCCGCCTCCAGGCGATGGCGCAGCCCGGCGGCATCTGCGTATCCGAAGCCGTCCAACGCAGCGCCGGCGACATCGTCGGCATCTCCCTGCGATCGCTGGGCGTCCAGCGACTCAAGAACATCACCGATCCCGTCGAGGTCTTCGCGATAGAAATCAACGGCCAGCGGTCGATCGAATCGCCGCAGCTGCCGTCCATGGACCAGCCGCTGGTGCCGCCGACCGAGGCCTCGGTCGCCGTTCTGCCGCTGGAGAACCTTTCCAGCGATCCGGGGGACGGTCATCTCTGCGACGGCATCACCGGCGATATCATCACCAATCTCTCGCGGTTCAGGGATCTCCTGGTCATCGCCCGGCATTCCGCCTTCCTGTTCAAGAACCAGGACCTGGCAAACGAGAAGATCGGGCAGATGCTGGGGGTCCGCTATCTCCTGACCGGGGGCCTGCAAAGGGCGGGGAGCAAGATCCGGCTCAGGGTCGAACTCTCCGACGCGATATCCGGCCAAGTCGTCTGGTCGGACCGCTACGACGGCGACCTCGGCGACATCTTCGCCTTCCAAGACGAGGTCACGGACCTCATCGCGGCGAGGCTGGCCATCCAGATCAGCGCCGCGGAGCAACGCCGTCTGGCCACGAGCCCCCCAAAGCTCCTCGCCTACGGCCTCAACCTCCGCGGCCAGGAACTGAGCCTGAAATACAAGAGGGAGGCCAATCTCCACGCCCGCCGCCTGTTCGAGCAAGCGGTGGAGCTCGATCCGAACTATGGACGGAGCTACGCCGGGCTGTCGCGCACCTTCAACCTCGATTCGTTCTATGCCTGGGTGGATTCGCCTGACTTGGCACTCAGCAAGTCTGTCGAACTGGCCAAGGCGGCAACCGTACACGACAGCCTGGATGCTCGCGGCTATGCGGAATTGGGCTATGCCTACCTCTACAGCAAGCGTCATGATGAAGCTTTGGCCGCATACGAGCGGGCGACCGAACTCAATCCGAACGACGCAGACATTCTCTCCGATATGGCCGACGCGCTGGTCCACTCCAATGAGCCCGAACGAGCGGTCGAACTGCTTAAACGGGCAATGCGGTTAAACCCCTGCTATCCGGACGACTACATCTGGCACCTCGGCGGCGCCTACTTCTGTCTTGAAGACTATCAGGAGACAATCAACACCGTCCAAAAGATGCAGGACCAGTCGGAGGCCCATAGGCTACTCGCCGCAAGCCATGCATTGCTGGGCAACATGAAGGAGGCGCGCCATCACGCCGAAGAGGTCATGAGAGTCCACCCGAACTTTTCCATTGCCCACTGGAGCAGTGTCCCACCTCTCAAGGACAACGCACAACAACTCAAAACCTTCATCGAAGGATTAAGGAAGGCTGGGCTGAAGTGACAAAGCCTCTTCGGACCGGATAAGAAGTCGATGAACTCGACCCCTCTTTCTCAGTCGCTCCAGTTGTTGTGGCGGCCGCCCTTCTTGGCGCGGGTGAACTTCCCGCTGTAGTGGCTCTGGAGACCGTCGGTCCGGAGCTCGCAATCGAGGAGAATCTCTTCGAAAGTCCCGGCATCGGGGTCCAGCCGGATGGAATAGTCGCCCTTGTCGTAGGACCACACCCTCATGTCGTCGGAAAAGGAGCGGTTCTGGCTTGCAACGCCGGTCCTGTCCGCATCGGCCGCGGCGCGGTCGAGACGCGAGTTCGGCAGATCGGGCGACGGCCGCGGCGCCTCGGGATCGCTTCCGGGACCATGGACAAGGAACAACGCCGGCCTCGCCAAGTCGTAATAGTGGCCCTCGTAGCTGAAGGCGTAGATTCTGGCCAGCCTGGCCCCTTTCGCCCTCAACTGGGCTTCCAGAAAGTTGTTCTCGCCCAGTCGCGGAGGCGGCGGCGGTGGTGGCGGCGCGTCGGATCCATCGCAGCCCTCCGGTTGCGACGGCTTGGCGTCCGCTTTGCTCAGGTCCGGCAGCTTCCTCTGATCGATCGTGAGTTCCCGAAGTTCTCTGCCATAGAGCAAGATGTTTGTCGGGCTGAGTAGAGTTTCGACCACAGTTTCGTTCCCCCTTGAAGAGCTGGCAGCTACGAAGTCTTGCCTTGCGTCTCACGTCGCCACGCCAGCGCCTTATGGCAAAAAGGGCGTGGCTCAAGTCACCAACCGCGGGACCGAACAGCGGCGCCTCATGCATGCGCTGACCGCAGCAAGGTCTGAGCTTGTCACGCAGGAATCGTCCCCCCGGCGGAGCAGTAACTCGCGGCGGAACTTAGCCGCATTCGGTCAAGGTCTGCAATGGGCTGCTGGCCCAAACGCCAAGAGCTTGTCTCGGGAGCCGATGACGACCGCCCCGCCGCGCTCGTCTCGGTGCTTCACGACACGAGCGCCGATACGGTCTCCGGCAGTCTTCCGAAGCGGCGCCCGCAGCCCGCCTCGGCCACCGAAGCAAGAGGTCGAGAAGCGACGCAGCGCAAGGTTCCGATGCCCGCCGAGGGTCGGAGAGTGCTAGACTTGCCCTTGACCCAGACTGCTTAGATAAACCAGTGATACCGCTTGACGACCGCCCCCTGCCG
Source organism: Kiloniellales bacterium (assembly GCA_022361275.1). GTDB lineage: Bacteria > Pseudomonadota > Alphaproteobacteria > Kiloniellales > JAKSBE01 > JAKSBE01. Next base: position 6,565 of record JAKSBE010000025.1, on the reverse strand, counting down.
CCCTTGACGGAAGCCTCGCTGGCCGTCCTGCCCCTGGACAACCTTTCGGGTAACCCACGCGACAGGCACCTCTGCGACGGCATCGCCGGCGACATCATCACCAACCTCTCCCGGTTTCGGGATCTGCTGGTCATCGCCCGGCACTCCGCCTTTCAATTGAAGGACCGAAAGCTGACCGCCGCAGAGATGGGGCAGCAGCTCGGCGTACGCTACCTCCTGACCGGGGCGCTGCGGAGGACCGGCGGCCAGGTTCGTTTCGACGGCCTGCTGACCGAGGCCGCCTCGGGGCGGGTGGTCTGGTCCGACCGCTACCGCGGCGACGTCGGCGACGTCTTCGCCTTTCAGGACGAGGTCACGGACCTCGTGGCCGCGCGTCTCGCCGTTCGGGTCCGCAGCGCGGAACGCCGTCGGCTCGCCGCTCATCCGCCACGCCTCCTCGCCTACGGCTTGAGCCTTCGCGGCCAGGAACTGAGCCTGAAGTACAGGAAGGAACCCAACCGGCAGGCCCGCCGCCTCTTCAAACGCGCGATCGAGATCGATCCGGAGTACGCGCGGAGCTACGCTGGGTTGTCGCGCAGCTACAACCTCGATGCCTTCTATGCCTGGGTGGACTCGCCGGAGTCGGCCTTGGATCAAGCCTTGGTGCTGGCCAAGACCGCGACGCTCCACGACGACCTCGACGCGCGCGGCTTCGCGGAGCTCGGCTACGCCAACCTCTACAGCAAGCGGCATAGCGAATCCCTCGTCGCCTACGAACGTGCGGTCGCACTCAACCCCAACGACGCCGACACGCTCTCGGAGATGGCCGACGCGCTGGTGTACTCGAGCCAAGCCAGACGCGCCCTTCGTCTGCTGAAGCGCGCGATGCGCCTTAACCCACTCTACCCGGACGACTACCTCTGGCATCTGGCCGATGCCCACTTCACGCTTGGCGACTATAGGCGGACGATCCAGACACTCCGCAAGATGCAGGATCAATCGCAAGCGCACCGTCTGTTGGCGGCCTGCCACGCGCTTCTGGGCAACGGGGCGGAGGCGAAGCGACACGCGAAAGAGGTCATGGTCGTCCACCCGAACTTCACGATCGCCCATTGGAGCAAGGTTCCGCCCTTCAAAGACGACGCACCGCCGCTGCAAGCCTTCGTCGAGGGACTGAGAATGGCTGGGCTGAGGTGAGTCGAAAGGCGAAGATGAGTCGAAAGGCGAAGGTTGCGGGAGCCGTCCTCCCGCGACGACGTCAGCCGCCTTGCTGCGCCAGCAGCCACCGTTCGCGATAGGAAAGCCGCCGCGGCGCCGGCTGGTCTTCGGGCGTCAGCGTTCGGGCCGAAAAGGCATGGCTGCGCTTCCCCGGCGGCAAGAGGCGGGGACCGACGGTGACGAAGTCGATCTCGCGCCAGCCGAAATTCTTCTTGATGATTCGCTGATACCTGCCGCCATTGAGTTCGCGGTCGACTTCAAGCAAAGACGATCCGACGTCGACGTAGTTCAGGTGGTGCGGCGACAGGCGCCCCCAGGCCCTGGCCAGGGCCAAGCCCAGGTAGTCGCGCGCATCCAATAAGGCCTGCCGGAATCCCTCGGGATTCTCGGCATAGGCCTCGTCGAAGAACGGCTGGATGAGGTCCGCGCCTTCGGGGTGGCGCTCAAGCTCATCCGCCAGATCCTCGACCTCGTCACTGATCAGGGCCCGGTCCAGGAGTTCCTCGTGGAAGACGTCGACGAAGATATCGAACATCGCCCCCGTAAGCGGTTCCGAAAGGTCGTGCTCGTCGGACCAGCCGTCGGCGAAGGCGGAAAGCTTCACCGCGTTGCTGGCAAGACGGATCTGGTCGTTCCCGGACAGTTCGCCGAAACGATTGAGCCGGTTGTAGGTGTAGAGATTGCCGCGGCTGTTTTCCAGCAGCCCGTCGACCAGAGAGTCGAAGTGCAGAACCGATAGGAGCGCGACCAGATCGGCCGCCGATTCGTGAAACCCGTAGTATTCCCCTTCCTCGGTGTCGGGATGCGGAATCCCGATCGCGGAATAGATGATCAGGTGGCCGACTTCATGGGCGATGATGTCGAAGTTCGAGCTGAAGGGCTGGAGCTTGCCGTCATCGCCGAGGTCCGCGCCGAGCTCCAGGAAGCCGAAGCCCGCCTGCGCGTTGTCGAAGTACGGGAACAGGGAGATCTCCAGCCGATCGTAGTCGCGTCCGAAGTGCCACGCCACGGGGTGCCCGAAGTAGCCCTCCCAGATATCGAGAACGAACCGCACGGCACCGAAGGCATGCGCCGCCTCGAACTGCGGCGTCCCCGGATCGAGGTGGTCGAAATGCCCCTCTTCATTCGGCTCGGCCGGCGGCTGCCTCTCCCCCCTCCACGGCGGAAGGTAAAGATGGACGTTGCCCCGGGCCCCTCGATGGAAGCCGTAGGGGCGCGGCTTGCCGACGGGATCGACGACGAGCATTCGATGGTCCGAAGGTCCCGGACGGAGGCTCCGGACCGGCGAGGAAACCCAGACCGTCTCGGGCTCCCCCTGGGGATCCAGGAACGGGGCCTGTGGGAAGAGCCTGAACTTGGTGCCCTTATTTATTCTTAGGTCTAGGGTTTCGCGCCACATCGCCGACTATGTCTTCCACCGGCCCGCTGCCAGCGTCGGGAGGCCGCCCCCCATGGCCGCCGCCCTCTGAATGGCGGCAATATAGGTACTCCCGCGTTATCAGGCGATAGAATTCATCCAGGCTGGCCAGTCCCAATCCCTCGACGTAGTCGTTCAGGTCTTCGGGAACCGGACGCGCGACCCTTGCGCCGAAGTACCAGCGAAGCAGTGCCGGCGCCCGCTTCTCCTTCTCGATCACCGAGTCGTTCCCGAAGCTGCCGGGGAAGACGTCCTCGGGCCGCGGATCCTCATAGCCAAGCTGCCGGACCAGATCGCGCTTGTCCCGGGCACGCCGCGCCAAGGCGGGATAGCGGCCGGTCAGGCGAAGTTGGTTCAGCATCTCATGCTCGAGGCCCGGCCAAGAAGGCAGCCTCAAGACCCTTCGCCTGCCTTCCTCGGCCATGAGGCGGTCGAACGCCGAAGGCGAAAGGTCGTTCTCCTCGCACCAGCTTCGAACGTCGCTGAGCCTGAAGAGAGCACGGGCCTTGCGAAAGTCCTCCAAGGCTTCCTTCCTCGGGCCGCTCTCGCCGGCCCAGCCTTTACGTTCGGCTTCGCGAAGCGCGAGGAGGCGGAGAGTGGCCGCATCCCGCAGCGCCTTGTAGTCCGCGCCCCCGAGACGCGCTTCGTCGAGAAGCCAGGGCAAGAGCTCGGCCTCGGCAAGGGGTCTGCCGTCCAGGACGGCCTCGTCGAGCGCGGAGAGCCAGGCATCCGAACGTTCCAGTTCGAACTCGGCCTCGAAGGGCGGCGGATCCTGTTCGAGGAAGCGGGCCATCTCCTGGAGCATCGCGAGGGCATCATCGCGCTTCGGATCGACCTTTGCCTGTCGCCGCCACCGGCTCAGCGCCGCGATCTCCTCGGCGGGAAGCCCCTCTGCGCGGCCTTCGGCGAGGAGCCGGTCCCAGGAGCGGTCCTGGTAGAAGCTGGCCTTGGCGATCGAGATCAAGGCCTCGGCGGTCTCCCGGCCGACGACCCCCTCTTCGGCCGACCTGCGCAGCGCCTCGCGCAGACCGACCATGGTTTCGCTGAGCGGCCGAAACCCCATCTCCGGCGGGCCGTGCAGAACGGCGACTTCGTCGTCGTCTTCGAGCGCGCCGTCGCGGAAGGCCGCGAAGATCCGGCCGACCCCACGCATACCGAAGCCGTGAAGCTCGGCGGCCCGGAGCGCCCCCATGCTGCCCGCCCCGAAGACGTGAATGCCCTGCTGCATCGCCCACAGGATCTCCTTGTGCCAGGGCGCGGGCGTTCCGTCGAAGAAGCCGTCGACGATGCCAAGGATTCTGGGCCTCGCCTGCGCCACCCGCAGGACGTCGCCCTGGCGCGCCGGAGGCAGGGCGGTGACCCCGAAACGACCTTCGATCTCGGAGGCGGCCAAGCTCGGACCGGCGAATACATAGGCCTCCGACGGCCTCGGCAGGATACGGCGCAGCGGCCGCCGCGCCGCTTCAAGCCCTGGCGTGTCGTCCGCCTCGAAACGCAGTCCGGGGACGATGACCCGCACGACCGGAATCCCGAACTCGGGTCTGGTCAGGTCCACGACGGCGACTTGGTTCAGTCGGACCGCGTCCAGAGCCTCGAGGATCTGCCGGATATCGTCTTCAAAGTTCGGCGCTCCACGGTTCGGCACCGCGGTGAAATCCCGCGATGCGGGGCCTTCTTCGATCAGGCCGAGAGCGCTTTCCGACCTCCGGCGAACATGCTCGGTCTCGAACTCGGCGGGCGAGATATCGTCGCGTGCGGCCGCTATGTAGGTCGCGCGCACCTGAACCGCCTCCGTCAGGGCTCGGATCAAGGCGGTGCTCCGATCCGGATGGCATCCGGCCCCGCGGGCCGAATGGAAGACCGCGCCTCTGGCATCGGCGATCAGGCACTCGAAGGCGGCGATGCCGATCTCGGTCGTCGTATCCCAGATGGCGCAGGAGATTTCGGCCCGTCTCAACTTTTCGAGCACGGCCCTGCAATCCTCGTCGTCAATCGTCGCCGGATCGATCCGCCGTCGCATCCGCATCCGGCGCCCCAGGAGCGACCACGCGGTGGTCGCCTCCCGTTCGATCACCTCGCACAACCCGTGGCAGATCGCCTCGGCCATGGTGTTGCCGCTTGCCAGGCCGTTGGTGGTCGCGAGGAAGGTGCCGGACGCCGGTGGCCGCTGCTGCGTGTAGTCCGCCGACACCACTTCGTAGGGCACCCAGACCGAGGCTGCGGAACAAAGCTCCTGCCCTTCCACCCAGAGCATTTTGCGACCCGGGTCGAGTCCGCTGTCTTTCGGACGCGGCAAGTCCTCGAGATTGATCACTCTGCTCCGGGCGGCCAGATCTCTTGGAGTGGCGAAGGAGACCGGATGATCGACGTGTTCGGCATGGTGCAGTTCGATCGCTTCCATCACGCCCGAAGCCTTCGCGGCCGCCAGGGAAAGCCCCTTTCCCTGCGAAACCGAGACCGAACGGGCGTTCGGGCGGACAACCGTGACGACCGGCACGCCGATCCGGTCAAGCCCGGTGACGTTGGCAACCCGCGTGATGCCCACGCGGGACTGCAACGAAGCGGCGCGCGCCAGTGTTTCGCTCGGCGCAACCGAGCGGTGCGTCCCCCGCAGAAATCGCTTTGGAGTCTTGGATCTGGGGTCCAGAAAGGCGCCAGCCGACCGACCGGTTTCCGACAAGCTACGCTCCCGTTCGGAGTCCTCTATGAGGCCAATCGTTTCAGATACGGCGATCGGCCTGCGTTGCCCTTGCGGGCATCCGCCTCGGACCTGCCGCACAGGACCGAGAGTGAGAAACTAGCCTGCGGAACGCAAACGGCAACTGCGGCCCTCAGGGCGACGCACCCCAGCGTCAGCCCTTGTCCCGCAGGAGACGGGCCTTCTCGCGTTCCCAGTCGCGCCGCTTCTCGGTTTCGCGCTTGTCGGCCTTCTTCTTGCCGCGGGCGATGCCGAGCTCGCATTTGGCGATGCCGCGGTCGTTGAAATAGATCTTCAGCGGCACGAGGGCGATGCCCTCGCGCTGGATCTGGCCGATCAGCCGCGCGATCTCCCGTCTCTTGAGCAGCAGCTTGCGCGGCCGCTTGGGCTCGTGGCCCTCGCGCGCGGCCGGCGCGTATTCCGAAAAGTGGGCGTTGATCAGCCAGATCTCGCCATCCCGCTCGCGGGCATAGGCCTCCTTGATCGAGGCCTGGCCGGCGCGCAGGGCCTTGACTTCCGAGCCCGTCAGCATCAGGCCGGCCTCGGTCGAGCTCTCGATGATGTAGTCGTGACGGGCGCGGCGGTTCTGCGCCGCGATCCTGAGGGGCTCTGCCATGTCGCGCTATCCATTCGGGGCGCTTTTACTAGCGGGACCGGCCGGGGAAGTCACGCGTTCAAGTCGCGCGGCCCGCCCTTTCAATCCGCAGGCGCCGGCAGGTCCGAGGACAGCGCCGCCAGAGCGACCACGGCATGGCGATGGCGGCATAGGCGAGCGAGGCGGCCAGAAGGACGTCGTGAAGTAATGGATAGGCAGAGACCGGCGCGGCCAAGCCCGCCGCCACCGCCGCCATCACCAGCGGCGATCCGAAGGCCGCGCCGGGGCCGGCCGTGGCGGGCCGCGCCGCCGCCTAGTTCAGCAGCCCGGCGTGGACCATGGCGTCGCGGACCTTGGCCTGGGCGGCCTCGCTCGCCGGGACCAGCGGCAGGCGCACCCGCCCGTCGCCGTGGCCGAGCAGAGAGGCCGCGTACTTGATCGGCGCCGGGCTGGTCTCGCAGAACAAGGCCCGGTGCAGCGGCATCAGGCGGTCGTCGAGCTCGCGCACGGTGGTGACGTCGCCGGCCTGCCAGGCCTCCTGGACCCGGGCGCAGAGCCGCGGCGCCGCGTTCGCGGTGACCGAGATGCAGCCGTGGCCTCCCGCCGCGAGGTAGGGCACGGAGGTCGGATCCTCCCCGGTGAGATAGGTGAAGTCCGG
>JAKSBE010000046.1 GCA_022361275.1 Kiloniellales bacterium | reverse complement strand
TCGCCACGGCGCTGATGGGCGACTCGATCGCGACCAACCTCTTCATGCTCGGCTACGCCTGGCAGAAGGGCCTGGTGCCCCTGTCCAAGGCGGCGCTCCTCAAGGCGATCGAGGTCAACGCCGTCGCGGTCGAAGCCAACCGGCGCGCCTTCCTCTGGGGCCGTCGGGCGGCCCACGACCTGGACGCGGTCCAGAAGGCCGCGGCGCCCAAGGCGGCACCGCAGAGCCAGCACCTGTCGCAGACCCTGGACGAGGTGATCGAGCGGCGCCGCCGCTTCCTGACCGACTACCAGAACGCGGCCTATGCCGAGCGCTACCTGGCCCTGGTCGAGAAGGCCCGCGGCGCCGAGGCGGCGCGGACCCCGGGCCTGGCCGGCTTCGCCGAGGCCGTGGCGCGCTACGGCTTCAAGCTGATGGCCTACAAGGACGAGTACGAGGTCGGGCGGCTTTTCACCGAGGGCAGCTTCCAGGCCAAGCTACGCGAGACCTTCGAGGGCGACTACAAGCTCCACTTCCACCTGGCGCCGCCGGTCGTCGCCGGGAAGGACCTGGAGACGGGCCGCCTCAAGAAGAAGGAGTACGGGCCCTGGATCTTCACGGCCTTCAAGCTGCTGGCCAGACTGCGCGGCCTGCGCGGCACGCCCTTCGACGTCTTCGGCTACAGCGCCGAGCGGCGGATGGAGCGACAGCTGATCCGCGACTACGCCGCCCTGGTCGACGAGATCGCGGCCCGGCTCGACCACGACAACCACGCCCTGGCGGTTGCTTTGGCGTCGATTCCGGAGAGGATCCGCGGCTACGGTCACGTCAAGGAGGCCCATCTGAAGGACGCCAAGGCCCAGGAGGCGGAGCTGCTCGAAGCCTTCCGCAATCCCCAGGCGGCCAGGAGCGCCGCGGAGTAGCCGCCTGGAGGAGCCGGGAGCCGCACATAGCCGCGAGCCCTCAGTGGAGGGTCGCGGTCCGAGGCCGCAACGCCGGGGCTTCCGGGACAGGCCTCGCCGTCACGCCGCTCCGCTTCGGCAGGCGGCAGCCCTGGGCCTCCAAGACCGCGCCAAGCCCTTTGGCAGCCTCGAGCAGACCCGGTGCGCCCTCGCGCAGGACCAGCCATTCGGCGAGCCCGCGGGCGGTCTGCATCTCTTCGCGTTGACAGGCACCGACCAGGGCCAGGATGCAGATCTCGTCGGCGCAGACGCAGGGGCAGCAGGGCTGATGGTATTCGAGCGGGCGGCGGGCATAGCCGCAGATCTCCCGCAACATGCCGATCATGGCGGTCAGCATGTCGCGGCCGGGCTCCGTCCCGAAGGCCACGGCCAGATCGCTCCAGGCCAGGGAGCAGAGTCGGTGATCCTTGCTGCTGGAGCCGACGATCCAGCGCCGCAGGGCACGCAGCAACACCGCCTCGGCCTCGGCGAGTTCCGAAAGGTCGCGGAACATCAAGCCACCTCCCAGATTGGCGTGATCATAGCGCATCCCGTGGCGGAGGGGGCCGGAGATGGACGGATTGCCTGATTCGAAGCTTTCATGGTCAAGGTCGTTCCTGAAACTGAGCCTGCTCTCGGCGGGCGGGCTTACGGGAAAAGGTGACAGGAGGCGCCACGCCTCCCTGCAATGCGCTCTACTGTATTGCGAATGCTTCGCAATTGCAAAGAAATTCTTGCCCTGGAGCACGATGGCACTGCGCCGGCGCGCGCTGCTAGACTGGCGGTTCACGAGACCGAGGGTGGAGGATGAGAACCATGCCCCAGGACGTCGCGATCGTCGTCGGAGCCGGACCGGGGCTCGGCGCCGCCCTGGCGCGGCGTTTCGCCGAGGCCGGCCTGACGGTCGCCGTGGCCCGTCGGCGGAAGGAGGAGCTGGAAGCCCTGGCCGCGGAGACCGGCGGCCGGGCCTACGCCTGCGACGCGGCAGACCACGGCGCGGTCGAGGCACTCTTCGCCGCAGTCGAACGCGATCTCGGCAGCCCCGCGGTGGTCTCCTTCAACGCAGGCGCCTATCGCCCCGGCGGGATCCTGGAAATCACGCCGGAGGACTTCGAGCACTGCTGGCGGGTCGGCTGCCTGGGCGGCTTCAACGTCGGGCGGGCGGCGGCCCGCCGCATGCTCGAGGCCGGCAGCGGCACCCTGCTCTACACCGGCGCGACCGCGGCGCTGCGCGGCAGCGCCGGCTTCGCCAATCTGGCGGTGCCGAAGTTCGGGCTGCGCGCCCTGGCCCAGAGCCTGGCCCGCGAGCTGGGACCCAAGGGCATCCACGTCGCGCACCTGATCATCGACGGCCAGATCGCCTCGGAGCGGCCCGGCTACAGCCCGGACGAGCGCGGCCCCGACGCCGTCCTGGACCCGGCCGCCATCGCCGAGGCAGCCTATCAGGTCCATTTGCAGCCGCGCAGCGCCTGGACCCAGGAGCTGGACCTCCGACCCTGGGTCGAGCGGTTCTGACGGCACCGCGATTAGGAGGAGAGGATGATCGCCGAACAGGAGGAACGCTTGGTCGCGCTCGAGACCCGGCTGGCGCACCAGGAGCAGATGATCGAGGAGCTCCACGACCTGGTCTTCCAGCAGGGCCAGGCCCTGGACGGCATGAAGCGGGACCTCGAGCAGGTCGCCGACCGCCTGCACCAGGCCCTGCGCCGCGACGACCTCGGCTGAGCCCGGGCCGCCGGGCCCCGGTCAGGACACCCCGGAGGTCCCCCGGCATCGGGCAGGAAGCCGGCCCAGCCCGCGTCGCCCTAAAGCGGCCGGGCGGGGTCGAGCGCGGTCTGCGAACACAGACCCCGTCAGGGCGATCTCGGTCGGCGGGGCCGGGCACGCCGCGCCCTGCCAGAGCTCGCGAAGGTGCACCGGCGGCTCGGCCCGAGGCGCCGGGGCCAAGGCCTTCTTGGCCTCCGGCCGCAACCCACCCTGCCAAGGCGCTCTTGTCTCCTTCTGACTCCGCTGTTTGCGTTCAGATCTCCAGGCCGACGGCCCGCTTGTAGAGGTCGAGCAGTTCCTCCTGCTCCTGGCGGTCGTTGCTGTCCATCTTCCGCAGCTTGACCACCTGGCGCATGATCTTGGTGTCGAAGCCGGTCGCCTTGGCCTCGGCATAGACCTCGCGGATGTCGGCGGTCAGGGCCGCCTTCTCTTCCTCCAGGCGCTCGATCCGCTCGATGAAGGACTTCAGCCGGTCAGCCGCGATCCCGCCCACATCGGCCATGCGTCTTTATCTCCCTATGACTTGAACCTGGGTGACTTGAACCTGGTGATCCGGGGCCGGAGGCCCCGGAGGCCCCGGAGGCCCCGGAGGCCCCGGAGGCCGGGCACACTAGATCAAACTGCGTTTAATTGGAATCAATTAAACGCAGATAACTTGACCTATTCCATAGAGTTAGAGCAGCTTGTCCGCGTTCGAGCGAACGCGGGCTCTCTAGCCGCAGGCCCAGAGAGCGGCAAGGGGTCCGAAGACCCCGCTTCGCCGCCCGTTACGCGCCCGTCATCCGACCGTCTTGAACTCGCCGCTGATCCTGTCCAGCAGGGCCAGTTCGCCCGTCGCGATGCCGAAGTAGGCGCCGTGCAGGCGCAGATCGCCGGCGGCCAGCGCCGCGGCGACGAAGGGAAAGCTGTGCAGGTTCTCGATCGACTGCAGGATTCCGGCGAGCTCGAGCGCACGCTGCCGGCTTTCGTCCGAACGTCCGCCGTGCTCTTTGAGCACCCTGTCGCGGGCGGGCGCAAGGATCGACATCCAGGGTCCGATGAAGCGGCCGCCCACCCCCGGGTCACGGGCACCTTCGAGACAGGCCCGCACGCCGCCGCAGCTGGCGTGGCCCAGCACCACGATGTTCCGGACCCGCAGCCCGGTCACGGCGAACTCCAGGGCCGCGCTCGTGCCGTGGTAGTCGCCGTCATCGCCGCAGGGCGGCACCAGGTTGGCGACATTGCGCACCACGAAGAGCTCGCCCGGGTCGGCCGAGAAGATCTGCGCCGGATCGACCCGGGAGTCGCAGCAGCTGATCACCATGGTCTGAGCCCCCTGGCCGCGCGCGGCAAGAGCCTCGAAGAGCCGCTTCTGGGTCGGATACTCGGAGCGGCGGAACCGTCGGTATCCCTCGATCAGGCTTTCGGCCCCGGCTGCGGCCTCGGCCCCCCACGTCATGAAGGCTGCGCCCCTTGCCGCGCCGTCATCCCTTCGCCGCGCTCCGCCAAGGCAAAGCGCAGGACTATGTACCCCAGGCTGGCCGAGAGGATCGAGCCGCCGAGCACGCCGAGCCGGATGCCCGCGCTGTAGGAGGGATCGGCAAAGGCGAGCGTGCCTATGAAGAGGCTCATGGTGAAGCCGATCCCGGCCAGCAGGGCGATGCCGTAGATCTGAAGCCAGGTCACGCCGCTCGGCAGCCGGCAGAGCCCGGCCCGCACGCCGAGCCAGACCGCGCCCAGAACCCCCAGCTGCTTGCCGAGGAAGAGGCCGAGCAAAATGCCCAGGGGCAGAGGATGCAGGAAGGACCCGAGCGTCAAGCCGGACAGGGAGACGCCGGCATTGGCGAAGGCGAAGGCCGGCAGGACGCCGAAGGCGACCCAGGGATGCAGGGCGTGTTCGAGGCGCTTCAACGGCGGCTCCTCCCCCGGCTTCGCGCTGCGCAGGGGAATCGCCATGGCCAGCACCACGCCCGCCAGAGTGGCGTGGACGCCGGACTTCAGGACCCCGACCCACATCACGATGCCGATCAGAACGTAGGGCGCCAGGCGCATGACCCCGCAGCGATTGAGAATGAAAAGGGCCAGCGCCCCCACGCCCGCCACCGCCAGCGACGCCAGCGACAGCCCGGAGGTGTAGTAAAGCGCGATGATGATGATGGCCCCGAGGTCGTCGATGATCGCCAAGGCCAGAAGAAAGACCTTGAGCGCGACGGGAACGCGGGAGCCGAGCAGGGCCAGAATGCCGAGCGCAAAGGCGATGTCCGTGGCGGCCGGAATGGCCCAGCCGTCCAGCAGGATCGGGCTGTTCCAGTTGATCGCGACGTAGATGGCGGCGGGAACCGCCATGCCACCCAGGGCGGCAACGCCGGGGAGCATGATCTGGGACCGCGAGGAAAGCTCGCCTTCCAGCACCTCGCGCTTGATCTCCAGTCCGACCAACAGAAAGAAGACCGCCATCAGGCCGTCGTTGATCCAAAGCAGCAAGGGCTTGTCGATCTTGAGCTCGCCGACCTGAACGACGACGGGCGTCGCGATCAGCCCGTCGTAGAGCGTCGACAGGGGCGAGTTGTCGAGCACCAGTGCCAAGGCCGCCGTGGTCATCAGCAGCAGCCCGGCGCTCGCCTCGTGACGCAAGAAGTCCCTGATGGTCGCGATCGGCACGCTGCCTCCCCGCTACGCTTCGGAGCAAAAAGCCCGACGGATGGTAAGGCCTATCAAAACTTCAAGAAAGTTATATGTTCCCGGCAGAACGACCGAAAACGCGGCAATTGGCCGCTTCGAGGCAGCCGCCATGCCGAGCACGCCCATGCCGAGCACGCCCATGCCGCCTCTCCACGAGGTCGCCGAGGTCCTGAAGGTCAAGGAGACCAGGGTGCGCGCCTGAATCAAGGACGGTCAGTTCGGGGCCGTCAGGGACCCGGAGAGCTTCGCCCAGGCGCACGCCAAACGGGCGCCCTGCAGCGGGTCCCCCGAAAAACGGACACCCGGCACCCGGCCCACCGCCACCGGGGCGGCCTCAGTGGTCCGAGTGGGCGGCCTCGAAGCTGGCCTTCTGTTCGGCCGTGGCCTCGGTCTGATACTTGGCCTTCCAGTCCCCGTAGGGCATGCCGTAGATGATCTCGCGGGCCTGATCGTAGCCGATGTCCAGGCCCCTCTCTTCCGCCGCCGCCACGTACCACTTGGACAGGCAGTTCCGGCAGAAGCCCGAGAGGTTCATCAGGTCGATGTTCTGTACGTCCGTACGCTCGCGCAGATGCGAGACCAGTCGGCGAAAGGCCGCGGCCTCGATTTCCGTACGGGTCTGGTCATCCATTGCTCGTCTCCCTCCAGCATCTGGGCCCTGGAGCTCTATTTAGGGTGCAGTCCCGAGGATTTCAGCAGGCCCGGGGCGGCCATCGATCACGCGATCCCATTGAGGCTCTCCTCGATCAGCAGATCGACCACCGCTTTCAGGGCCTCCTTGCGCTCGGCGCCCTCGGCGACCGCCTTCTCGTAGACTTCGATCTGCCGGTGGGCGCTGGTGCCGCGGGTGAGGATGGTCCGCGCGTGCTCCACCTCGGCCAGGCAGTCGAGGGCCAGGGCATCGACATGGATCAGCTGCAGGATTTCCTCCAGCAGCCCCCGGTAGTCGATCACCTCGCCTTTGCCGAAGTCGACCAGGCCCTCGGTGACGCCGTAGCGCTGCGCCCGCCAGCGGTTCTCGCGCACCAGCATGGCGCTGTAGCGCCGCCAGCGCTGGTTCTCGCGCTTCAGGCGATAGAGCATGCGCAGCAGACAGAGGTAGAGGGCGGCGATGCAGACCCCGTCCTCGATCCGCGGACAGACGTCGGGGATCCTCATCTCCAGGGTCGGGAAGCGGGCCGAGGGCCGTACGTCCCACCAGATCTTCGAGGCGTCCTCGATCAGCCCGGCCGCGGTCATGATCCTCAGGTGGCGCTCGTACTCGCTGAAGCTGTCGAAGGTCTCGGGCAGGCCGGTGCGCGGCAGCTCGTCGAAGACCGAAAGCCGGTAGGACATCAGCCCGGTCTTCTCGCCCCGCCAGAAGGGCGAGGAGGTCGAGAGCGCGAGGAGATGCGGCAGGAAGTAGCTCACCTGACCCATCAGGTCGATGCGCAGCTCGTCGTCGTCGATCCCGACGTGGGTGTGCATGCCGCAGATCAACAGCCGCCGGGCGACCGCCTGCATGTCGCGGGCGAGGATGTTGTAGCGCTCCTTGTCGGTGTGCTTCTGCTGCTCCCAGTCGGCAAAGGGATGGGTCGAGACCGCGATCGGCGCGAAGCCGTACTCCGCGGCCACGTCGGCGACCAGGCGGCGCAGATGGCCGAGCTCCTCGGCGGCCTCCTTGACCGTGCCGCAGACCCTGGTGCCGACCTCGATCTGCGACTGCAGGAACTCCGGCGTCACCTGCCCTTCCTTGACCCGCTTGCCGCAGTCCTCGACCAGATCCGGCGGAACGTCGGTCGCCAGCTCGCGGGTCTCGCGATCGACCAGGAGGTATTCCTCTTCGATGCCTATGGTGAAGCTCGGTTCCTTCAGCGTCATGTCGCCGCCCCCGCCGTCCTTATCTCCGAGGCCGCCGCGAGATCGGCCAGCACGGGCGCCAGCTCCTCGGCGATCAAGGCTGCCCACTCCGCGGCCCCGTGCCGGGTGTCGATCAGATCCTGGCGGACCTCGATCAGCAGGTTCGGCAAGCCGCGCGGGTCGGCATGCTTCTCCAGAGTATGGCCCAGCCCGGCGCGGGCGGAATAGGGCTCGTTGTCGCCCACCACCAGGCCCCGGTCGCGCAGCCGGGCGATCATCGGAACCGGAAGCCGGGCATCCTCCTGCCAAAGGACGCCGATCTGCCAGGGCCGCTCGCCGCCGCGCATCACCGGCGTGAAACTGTGGATGGAGACCACCGCCGGCGTCTCGCCGGTCGCCAGGCGCCGCTCGATCTCCGTCTCGATCGCCTCGTGGTAGGGCCGGTAGAAGGTCGCCATGCGGACCTCGATGGCCTCGGCGCCCAGGTCCCGGTTGCCCGGGACCACCGTGCCGTCGGAGATCTGCGGCACCAGGGTCGGATCGTCGGGCCAGCGGTTGGGATCGACGACCAGGCGCGAGAAGTGGCTGAGCAGCGCCCGCGCGTCGAGCCGCCGGGCCAGCTCGCGGGTCACCTCGGCGGCGCCGATGTCCCAGGCGACGTGGCGGGCGAGCTCGGCGCCGTCCAGGCCCAAGTGGTCCAAGGCCGCGGGAATGAAGGCGCTGGCATGATCGCAGAGCAGCAGCAGCGGCGCCCGCCCCTCGGGGTTCTCGACCACCACCGGCGCCGGCTCGTCCGTGGCCAGCAAAGCGCTCTGGGAAGCACCTGGAAATTGGGGGGCTCTAGACATTTACTTGGACTATAGTCCCGCCAATCCGGGCCGAACAAGACGGCCGCCGGCTCCGCGGAAGGGCAGCATGGAAGAGATACGGCCGAACACCTTCTTCTGCATCGACGGACACACCTGCGGCAATCCGGTGCGCCTGGTCGCCGGCGGCGGGCCGCCCCTTGAGGGCGAGACCATGAGCGCCCGGCGCCAGGACTTCCTCGCCCGCTACGACTGGGTCCGCACCGGGCTGATGTTCGAGCCGCGCGGCCACGACATGATGTCCGGCGCCATCCTCTATCCGCCGACCCGCGACGACTGTGACGTCGGCGTGCTCTTCATCGAGACCAGCGGCTGCCTGCCGATGTGCGGACATGGTACCATCGGCACCGTGACCTTCGCCCTGGAACGCGGCCTGGTCCGGCCGCGCGAGACGGGGGTGCTCCATCTCGACACCCCGGCCGGTCGGGTCGAGGCCCGCTACCGCCGCGCCGGCGGGCATGTCGAAGGGGTGCGGATCACCAACGTGGGGGCCTACCTCGCCGCGGAGGGCGTCGAGGTCGATTGCCCCGAGCTGGGGCCGCTCAAGCTGGACATCGCCTACGGCGGCAACTTCTACGCCATCGTCGAGGCCCAGGCGAACTACCGCGACCTGGAAGACCTGACGCCCGGCGACATCCTGCGGCTCTCCCCCCAACTGCGCGCCCGGATCAACGACGCCCTGGAGCTCGTCCATCCCGAGAACCCGACGATCCGGGGCGTCAGCCACGTCCTCTGGACCGGCACACCCAGGACGCCGGGGGCCAGCGCCCGCAACGCCGTCTTCTACGGCGACAAGGCCATCGACCGCAGCCCCTGCGGCACCGGCACCTCGGCGCGCATGGCCCAGCTGGCGGCCCGCGGCGCGCTCCGGGTCGGCGACGACTTCGTCCACGAGAGCATCATCGGCAGCCTCTTCCACGGCCGGGTCGAGGCCGAGACCCGGATCGGCGACCACCCCGGCATCCGACCCTCGATCGAGGGCTGGGCCCGGATTACCGGCTTCAACACGATCTTCATCGACGAGCGCGACCCCTACGCCTACGGCTTCCAGGTGGTCTGACCACCGGCGCCGCGCCTGCGCTCGGGCAGAGAGGCCGCAGCGGACAGCCGGCGCAGGCGGGGGTCCCGGCATGGCAGTAGGTCTGGCCGAGCTTCTTGAGCAGCTGATGGTGGTCGTCGTATTCGGCCGCGTCCCAGCCGCTTGGCAGGCGCGGCACGATGTGGTCGTAGGCCAGGGCGATGGTGGCGCGCGGACCGACCAGGCGCAGGCGCCTGAGCACCCGGAGGTGATGGGTGTCGATGACCAGGGCGGGCCGGCGCAGCGTGCTGAAGTTGAGGGTCGCGGCACTGACCTTGCGCCCCACGCCCGGCAGCCGCTCCAGCCACGCCAGCGCGGGCTCGACCGGCCAGTCCCGGAGGAAGTCGAGCTCGAGCCGACCGCGGCGGGCGGTCACCTGACGCAGCGCCCGCCGCAGATGCCGTGCCTTCGCGTCCTCGTAAGTGACGGGTTGGATCGCCGCCTCGACCGCCGCGACCGGCCCGTCGCACAGCGCCTCCCAGCTCGCGAAGCGGGCGCGCAGCGCCTCGAAGGCGCGCAGGGAGTCGGCGCCGAGGGTGCGGCCGCCGATGATGCCCATGACCAGTTGGCTGACCGGATCGAGGGACCGGCAAGGTCGGGGCCGGCCGAAGCGGGCCAGCAAGCGGCCATGGAGCTCGGCGATCAGCGCGGTCTCGCTGCTGAGTGGCAGGACAAGCTGCATTTCGCTCCATGGTTGCATATTGCTGAGAACAAAGAAAGAACACTTGTCGCGACCACCGGACGTCGGCCTGCATGGCTGCCATGACGGTGGGACGGCTTCCACCGCCAGCCGGTCTTGGCTAGTTTGGTCATACTAAAAGACCAGCTGGGTAGAGATGCCGGACGACAGACCAAATCCGCGACCGGAGGCGCCCGCGGGCGGACGCGAGGCGGGGCTGGGCCTCGCCGATTCCCAGGATCCGAGGTTCAACGAGATCCCGCGCGAGCGGGTCGCGGACCGGGTTGCCCAAGAGTTGCTGCGCCTGATTGCCAGCGGCAGCCTGGTCCCTGGCGAGCGCCTGCCCGGCGAGCGCCAGCTCGCGCAGATGATGAACGTCAGCCGGGTCTCGGTCCGGGCCGCCCTGCAGCAGCTCAAGGCCCAGGGCCTGGTTGCCGCGACCCAGGGCGGCAGCACCCGGATCATCGCCAGCTCGGAAAGCCTGGACCGCGGCCTCGGGCGGCTGGTCCGGGCCGACCTGCGCAACCTTCTCGACCTGGCGGAACTCAGGGCCCAGCTCGAGGCCTGGGCGGCGCGCCGGGCGGCGCGGCTGGCCAGGCCCGAACAGGTCGAGGAGATCGCCCGGCTCTTCGCGGTCATGGCCGACCCGGAGCGCGACCCGAAGCACAAGGCCGAGGACGACTTCGCCTTCCACATGGCGATCGCACGGGCCTCGGACAGCCCGGTCTACTTGCACCTGCTGAGCGTGCTGGGCGACATCTTCAGCGAGAGCTGCGCCTTCCACCGCTTCGAACTCTGCCCGACGCCGGAGGACGACCGCCGCTTCCTGGCCGAGCACCGCGCGGTGCTGGAGGCGATCCGGGCCGGCGACGAGGCGGCCGCGGCCAGGGCCATGATGGACCACCTCTCTTCGGTGATCGCCGCCTACGCGGCCCTGCCGGAACAGGCCTCGCCCGTCACGGCCGGCAGCCGGCAATGACCGATCCGGAGCCCCGCGCCTTTCTGCGCCGGCTGTTCCAGGCGGCGCTGGACGCCGCGGACCCTGCCCTGGTCGTTCCGCCGCATCTGCCGCGGCCGCCCCGTGGCCGGACCGTGGTGCTGGGCGCCGGCAAGGCCTCGGCGGCCATGGCCGCGGCGGTCGAGGCGAACTGGCCGGCGGGCCGGCTGGACGACCTCTCGGGCCTGGTCGTGACCCGCTACGGCCACGGCACCGACTGCCGCCGGATCGAGATCGTCGAGGCCGCGCACCCGGTCCCCGACCCGGCCGGCCTCAGGGCCGCCGAGCGCGTCCTCGAGCTGGCCCGGGACGCGGGCCCCGAGGATCTGGTGCTCTGCCTGATCTCGGGCGGGGGCTCCGCGCTGCTGTCCCTGCCCGCCCCGGGCCTGACCCTGGCGGACAAGCAAGGGGTCTCGCACGCCCTGCTGCGCTGCGGGGCGACGATTTCGGAGATGAACTGCCTGCGCAAGCACCTCTCGGCGATCAAGGGCGGCCGACTGGCCGCCGCCGCGGCGCCGGCCAGGGTGCTGACCCTGCTGATCTCCGACGTGCCGGGCGACGACCCGGCGACCATCGCCTCGGGTCCGACGGTGCCCGACCCGACCAGCTTCGCCGAGGCCCGTGCGGTTCTGGAGCGCTACGGCATCACGCCGCCCGACGCGGTCCGCCGGCACCTCGAAGCCGCCGAGGACGAGAGCCCGAAGCCGGGCGACCCGCGGCTCGCCGGCGCCGAGACGGTCATGGTCGCGCGGCCCGCCGGATCCCTGGACGCCGCCGCCGAGGCGGCCCGCGCGGCCGGCGCCGAGGTCCGGATCCTGGGCGACGACCTGGAGGGCGAGGCCCGCGACCTGGGCCGGCAGCAGGCGGAGGAAGCCCTGGGCTTGCTGCCGGTCGACCGGCCCCTGGTGCTGCTGTCCGGCGGCGAAACCACGGTGACCATGACCGGCAAGGGCCGCGGCGGCCGCAACGCCGAATACCTGCTCGGCCTGACCCTCGCCGCCGCGGGCAATCCCCGGCTGCATGCGATCGCCTGCGACACCGACGGCATCGACGGCTCGGAGGACAACGCCGGCGCCCTGAGCGGACCGGACAGCCTGCGCCGGGCGCGGGATCTGGGCCTCGATCCCGAGGCCTGTCTGGCCGGCCACGACAGCTACGGCTTTTTCCAGGCGCTGGGCGACCTCGTGGTCACCGGCGCCACCCTGACCAACGTCAACGACTTCCGCGCCATCCTCCTGCTGCCCAAATAGGCGGCAAGCCGCAGAAATTTCCTCAGGCTTTCACAAAAGGACGCTAAGCTTCCCGGATGCGACGTATACGTAAAGCAAAGATCGTGGCCACCCTCGGGCCTTCCTCCTCCGACGCCAGGACCATTCGCGCCCTGGTCGAGGCCGGCGCCGACGTCTTCCGGCTGAACTTCAGCCACGGCAACCACGACGACCACCGGGCCCGCCTCGACGTCATCCGCAACCTGGAACGCGAGCTCGAGCACCCGATCGGGGTCCTGATGGACCTGCAGGGACCGAAGCTGCGGGTCGGCGAGCTGGCGGGCGGCGAGGCCACGCTGGCGCCCGGCGCGCGCTTCCGACTCGACCTCGATCCGGCGCCCGGCGGCGCCGACCGCGCGCCCCTGCCCCACCCGGAGATCTTCGAGGCCCTGCAGACGGACGCCGAGATCCTGCTCGACGACGGCAAGCTGCGCCTGCGGGTGGCCAAGCTCGGCCGGGACTTCGCCGAGACCGAGGTCGTCACCGGCGGCATCCTCAAGAACCACAAGGGCGTCAACCTGCCGGGCGTGGTCATGAACATCTCGCCCCTGACCGAGAAGGACCGCCGCGACCTCCAGTTCGGCCTGGACCTCGGGGTCGACTGGGTCGCGATGTCCTTCGTGCAGCGGCCGGAGGACATCGCCGAAGGCCGCCGCCTAATCGCCGGCCGGGCGGCGATCATGGCCAAGATCGAGAAGCCGGCGGCGCTGAACCACCTGACGGAGCTGGTCGAAAGCGCCGACGGCTTCATGGTCGCCCGCGGCGACCTCGGCGTCGAGCTGGCCCCCGAGGACGTCCCGGGTCGCCAGAAGGAGATCATCCGCCTCTGCCGCCTGGCCGGAAAACCGGTCGTGGTCGCCACCCAGATGCTGGAATCCATGATTTCGGCCCCGGCCCCGACCCGCGCCGAGGCCTCGGACGTCGCCACCGCGGTCTACGACGGCGCCGACGCGGTCATGCTCTCCGCCGAATCCGCCGCCGGCGACTATCCGGTCGAGGCGGTGCAGATGATGGACCGCATCATCGCCCGGACCGAGAACGACCGCCACTACGCCCCGATCATCCAGGCCCTGCATCCGGAGCCCGAGAAGACCGCGCCGGACGCCATCTCGGCCGCCGCCGCCCAGGTCGCCGACACGATCTCCGCCGCGGCCATCGTCAGCTACACCACCTCCGGCTCGACCGCCCTGCGCGCCGCGCGGGAACGTCCGGTGGTGCCGATCCTGGTCCTGACCTCGAAGCTCGCGACGGCCCGCCAGATGGCGCTGCTCTGGGGCGCCCACAGCGTTCACACCGCCGACGTCCGCGACTTCCAGGAAATGGTCGGCAAGGCTTGCCGGCTGGCGGCCAAGGAAAAGCTGGCGGACAGCGGCGACCGACTGGTGATCACCGCCGGCGTGCCTTTCGGCACCCCGGGGGCGACCAACGTCCTCCGTATCGCCTGGGTGGACTGACAGAGGTGGACTGAGGGATATGGACCTGGGGGGAGCCGCCGGGCCCCCGGGGGTCACTCGGCCGCGGCGAGCCGCGCCCGGCGGGAGCGGCGCAGCGAGTCCAGCGTGAAAATCCCCAGCGCCGCCCAGATGCAGAGGAAGGTCACCAGGTGGGCCCGGGTGAAGAGCTCGCCGAAGGCGAAGACCGCAAGCAGGAACTGAGCGCTGGGCGCCAGATACTGGAACATGGCGATGGTCGAGAGCGGCAGCCGCCGGGCCGCGCTGGTGAAGCACAGCAGCGGTATCGCCGAGACCAGGCCCGCGGCCAGAAGAAGCAACACGTCGGCGGCGCTGCCGCTGCCGAAGACCCCGGACCTGCCGCCCATCACCAGCAGGTAGACCACGGCCGCCGGCAGCATCAGCGAGGTCTCGACCAGCAGTCCCTCGACCGAGCCGATCCGGACGGTCTTGCGGATCAGACCGTAGAACCCGAAGGTGACGGCCAGGGACAGGGCGACCCAGGGCAGACCGGCGGCTTCGAGGCTGAGGTTCAGGACCCCCAGGCCGGCCAGGGCCACGGCGACGCCCTGGAGCGGCGACAGGCGCTCGCGCAGGACCAGGACTCCCAGCAGCACGCTGATCAAGGGGTTGATGAAGTAGCCGAGGCTGGTCTCCAGCACCCGCTCCGCCACCACCGCCCAGATATAGATGAACCAGTTGGCCGAGATCAGCGCGGCGCTCAGGCCGAGCATGGCCAGGGTCTGGCGGTCGCGCAGCGCCCGCGCGACCGTGGTCCAGCCGCCGGTCGCCGTGACCAAGGCCGCCAGCAGAGCGACGGTCCAGACCACGCGATGGGCCAGTACCTCCAGTTCCGGGATGTGGTCGACGGCCTTGAAGTAGACCGGGTTGATCCCCCAGAGGCCGAAGGCCGCGAGCGCGAAGAGCGCCCCCGCTACCGTCTGCCGCCTGTCGTCCTGCTGCGTCATCCCCGCATCGCCCCTCTGGAGGAGCGGCAGTCTAGCCGAGCCGGTCAGGGAGCGCGCATGCCGCCTTCGCATGGCGGACATGCGGCGGCGCAGAGCGGCAGGGCGTCAGATGGAGCTGTCCTTGAGAAGCTTGCGCAGCGCCTCGACGTTGATCCTTGCGCCGGGCATCTGCGGGTGCAGGTCCAGGGCGGCCTCGAAGGCGGTCAAAGCTTCCTCGCTGCGGCCCAGATCCAGCAGGATCAGACCACGCCCGGAGAGCGCACCGAAATGGCGGGGCTCCAGGTCGAGGGTGCGCACGATGTCGGCCAGCGAGGCCTCGTAGGCACCGATGAGGTAGTAGACCGTCGCCCGCTTGTTCCAGCCTTCGGCATAGCCCGGCGCGACCTGGATCAGGAGATCGAAGCTGCGCAGGGCAGTCGGGTAGTCGCGCCGCTGCATCGCGGCCACACCCTCGCCCATCAGCGCGTTGACGACGTCGTCCTCGGAGGTCAGCCAGACCCTCCAGATCGCGTGCTCGACGGCCTGCGCCGCCAGAGGGTCCGGAGCGTGGTAGAGCTGATCGAAAAGACGGTCGAGGCGCGGATCGTCCTGGTCGGCCGCAGCCGGCAGCGCCAGGCCCAGGAGCAGAAGCAAGACGATTGAAGTTCGCGCTAGCACGTATTTAGTATGCCTCAGATTTCGGAAGGGACGCAGGTCTTTTTCGGGTTCGAATCGAGTCACGGAAGGACAATCGAGGAGCCGGCATGTCGGTCAGCCAATACTTTTCCGCGGACTACGCCGAGGCGCGGCGCAAGTTCCTGGACGCCGCGCAGACCGCCGGCGCCCGAGTCGAGCATCACGAGAACCCCGAGCGCGGTCCCGACGGCGAGGCGCTTTTCGCCGACGTCGCCTGGCTCGGTCCGCAGGCGCCGCGCTGCGTCCTGCTGACGATCTCGGGCACCCACGGCGCCGAGGGCTTCTGCGGCTCCGGCGTCCAGGTAGGCTGGCTGGAGAGCGGCCTCCACAAGGAGTTGCCGGCCGACACGGCAAGCCTGCAGATCCATGCCGTCAATCCGCATGGCTTCGCCTGGATCCGCCGGGTCACCGAGGACAACGTCGACCTCAACCGCAACTTCGTCGACCACGCCGCCCCGCACCCGGACAATCCGGGCTACCGCGACCTGGCCGAGATCCTCTGCCCGCCGGAGTGGAACGATTCGGTGATCGCCGAGACCGAGGCGCAGCTCGCCGCCTACGGCGAGCGGGAGGGCGGCCACGCCTTGCAGAAGGCGATCTCCGGCGGTCAGTACAGCCACCCCGACGGCATCTTCTACGGCGGCCGGGAGGACACCTGGTCGCGCCGGACCTTGCTGGAGATCCTGGGCCGCATCCCCCCTTCCGCCGAGCAGGTCGCGATCATCGACTACCACACCGGCCTGGGGCCGCGCGGCTACGGCGAGCGGATCTGCGCCCACCTGCCGGACAGCGGCGCCCTGAAGCGGGCGGAGCAGTGGTACGACGGCGACATGACCTGCCCCAGCCTCGGCACGTCCTCGGCCTGCGAACTGAACGGCGTCAACCTGCAGGGCATGGAACGGGCGCTGTCCAGGGTCGCGGTCACCGGGATCGCGCTGGAGTACGGCACCCTGCCGACGCGCCTGGTCCGGCAGGCCCTGCGCGCCGACAACTGGCTGAACGCCCACGGCGATCTCGGATCGCCCAAGGGCCGCGCGATCAAGGCGCAGATCCGCGAAGCCTTCTATCAGGACGCCGACGACTGGAAGCAGATGGTCTGGGACCGGGCCATCGAAACCCAGCGCCTGGCCTTGCGGGGCATGGCGGAGTCCTGACGGCGCCCTGGCGCGCGACCGGGGCCCCTCAGGCGCATAGGGGGCCCTCAGGCGCTCAGGGGCTGCAGCAGCAGCTCCTGGGTGCCGTCCTCGGGCAGGACGCTGATCTTGAAGAAGCGGTAGATCTCGCGGAGACGGTCGAGGGTGATGCCCTCGCGCTGCTCGACCGCCAGCGGATGGTCGGTCGGCTCCAGCTCGATGAAGGGCCTCAGGCCGCCGTCGCGCAGGTGGGCGCGGGCTTTCAGCTCGGTGGTCTTGGGGAAGAGTTCGATGTTGCTGGAGAACCAGCCGAGGAAGGAACCCTCCTCGGCCCGGCAGTCGACGTCGTAGAGTTCGACGAAGCGGTCGAAGTCCGCCTCGCCCAGCGATACCCAGGAGCCCCAGGCGAAGACCTCGTCGGTCCCGACCACCGGGATCTCCAGGCAGCCGCGGATGAAGAACCACTTGTCGTCGATGATGCAGGAATCGCTGGTCAACCGACAGCGATCCTCACGCTCGGCCTCGGGCACGTCCAGGTAAAAGACCGGATAGGACCAGCCGATATCCGGGATGCCGCTATGGAAGTCGCCACAGCTGGCGCACTTGAAACGAAACATCAATCAGTCCTCCGGACGCGGCCCCCGGGCCGCTTGAACGCAGGCGGCCGCCCCCGCAAGGAACGGGTCCCCGGTGCCGCCTCGACCGAGATCCGACAGCTTGCCGCAAGGTGGTGGACAATTGATGAAAGCGGCACCGATGATTATCTAGGCCTTTGATCCTACTCTGTCGTCGGAGAGAAGCGTCGCCGTCTTCGCCCGGAGATCGCTCCCGAGCCAGCGGCGGCGGCCGTCAGCAGACGATTTCGCGCCGCCTCGTTCTCTCGGGCGGGCGCTCGAAGGGCTGGTCCAAGGGCAGGATCCAGTCGGCCGGCCAGAGGTCGCGTTCGATCGGCACCAGGTCGCGCTCGGGGTCGATCAGCAGCGCGCCGCGGCGGCCGTTGAGGGAGGCACAGACCCGGGCGCGCACCTCGACCCTCTCCAGGCCCTCCTCGTCCTTCCAGACCTGCGCCAGATGGTGCGCGAACTGCAGGACCATGTCGGG
>JAKSBE010000101.1 GCA_022361275.1 Kiloniellales bacterium | reverse complement strand
TGACCGTGATCTTCGGGCTGATGAACTTCGTCAACCTGGCGCACGGCTCGCTCTACGCCCTGGGGGCGCTGATCGGCTACTCCATCGGGCAGTGGAGCGGGTCGTTCTGGCTCGCCTTCGCCGCGGCGCCGCTGATCGTCGCGGCGATCGGGGCCTTTCTCTACGCGACCCTGATCGACCGCCTGCGCTTCGCCGGGCCGATGAACCAGGTGCTGGTCACCTTCGGCCTGATCTTCGTGCTGATCGACGTCCAGCGCTACCTCTGGGGCAGCGACCAGCTCGGCCTGACCTCCGGGCTGCCGTTCCGCGGTGCGGTCGAGGTCCTGGGCGAGCCCTACCCGGCCTACCGGCTCTTCATCATCGCGGTCGGCCTGGGGGTCTTCGCCCTGCTCTACGTCTGGCTGGAGCGCACCCGCCTGGGCGCCGAGATCCGGGCCGGGGTCGACGACGCGGAGACCGCGCGCTGCCTGGGGATCGACGTCGACCGGACCTTCTTCCTGGTGTTCCTGGTCGGCTGCGCGCTCGCCGGCCTCGCCGGGGTCATCGCCCTGCCGGCCTTCCCGGTCGAGGCCGGGATGGGGGTCTCGATCCTGGTGCCGGCCCTGATCGTG
Source organism: Kiloniellales bacterium (assembly GCA_022361275.1). Taxonomy (GTDB): domain Bacteria; phylum Pseudomonadota; class Alphaproteobacteria; order Kiloniellales; family JAKSBE01; genus JAKSBE01. The sequence continues at coordinate 1,984 of JAKSBE010000101.1, read as the reverse complement.
GTGGTGATCGGCGGCCTGGGCAGCCTCAAGGGCGCCATGGTCGGGGCGCTGCTGATCGGCGCGACCATCACCTTCGGCCAGGTGCTGGTCCCGGCCTTCGCCGGGATCCTGATCCACCTGCTGCTGGTCGCGGCCCTGCTGGTGAAGCCCGAGGGGCTGTTCCCGGTGCGGGAGTGACGGCGTGCTGAGAGGGCTCTCCTTCCGCGACGGGGTCGCCGCGCTGGTCTTCCTCGGCCTGCTGGCCTTTGCGGCACAGGCCGAGTACTTCGGCCTGGAGCTCATGGCCGAGATCGCGATCTTCGCGATCCTGGCCATGAGCCTGGACCTGCTGGCCGGGGTGACCGGCCTGGTCTCCCTCGGCCACGCCGCCTTCTTCGGGCTCGGCGCCTACGGCTTCGCCCTGCTGACCGTCCTTCTGGGCTGGCCGCCGGGCCTGGCCCTGATGGTGGCGCCGCTGGCGACCGGGATCCTGGCCCTGGTGGTCGGGGCCATCGTGACCCGGGTGCGTGGGATCTTCTTCATCATGATCACGCTGGCCTTCGGCGAGATGGGCCACGAGCTGGTCTTCAAGAACCGGGCGCTGGGCGGCGACGACGGCCTGGCCGGGATCCCGCGCCTGGACCTCTCGGCGCTGGGCCTGGACCTCGCCGACCCGCGGGTCTTCGCGGTCACCGCGATCGGGGTCGCGGTCCTGGTCTACCTCGCGCTGGCCTGGCTGCTGGCGACGCCCTACGGCAAGGCGCTGGCCGGGATCCACAGCAACGAGCAGCGGATGCGCGCCCTGGGCCTGCCGGTGCGGGCCTACAAGACCAGCGCCTTCGCGCTCGCCGGCGCCCTTGCCGGGCTGGCCGGTGTGCTGGCCGCCCAGCACACCCAGTTCATCACCCCGCAGCTCCTGCACTGGACGACCTCGGGCGAGATCCTGGTCATGGTCATCCTGGGCGGCCTGGCGACCCTGGTCGGGCCGGTGGTGGGCGCGATCCTGCTGACCCTGCTGCGCCACGAGCTGTCCAACTACACCGACTACTGGGGGCTCTGGCTCGGGCTGTTTCTCATTTTGGTCGTGGTCAGCGGGCGCAACGGCGTCGTCGGGGTCGCGGCGCAGCTCTGGCGGCGGCGGCCGGGGCGGGAGAAGGTGCGCCGCCATGCCTGAGGCGCTGCTGCGCACCGAGGGGCTGAGCAAGCACTTCCGCGGCCTGCAGGTGACCCGGGAGGTCGCGCTCGAGATCCCGGCCGGGCGGCGCCACGCCATCATCGGCCCGAACGGCGCCGGCAAGACCACGCTGTTCAACCTGCTGGCCGGGGAGCTTCAGCCTTCGGCCGGGCGGATCTATCTGGAGGGCCGCGACATCACCGCGCTGACGCCGGACCGGCGGGCGCGGCTGGGGCTGTCGCGCAGCTTCCAGAAGAACAACCTCTTCGAGAGCGAGACCGTGCTCGACAACCTGCTGCTCGCCGACCTCGCCCGGCGCGGCAAGGGCCACGTCTTCTGGCGGCGGCTCGCGGCCGACCGGGCGGCCCGGGAGACGGCCGAGCGCATCGCCACCGCGGTCGACCTGCTGGACCGGCTCGACCAGCCGGTGCGCGCGCTGTCCTACGGCGCCTGGCTGCATCTCTAGGTCGGCTTGGCCATGATGGCCGCGCCGCGGGTCCTGCTGCTCGACGAGCCGACCGGGGCGCTCGACGCCAGGGCCCGCCGCGCGGTCGAGGGGTTGTTGAAGGAGCGTATCGGCGACGGGACGGCGATCCTCCTCGTCACCCACGACCGGGCGCAGGCGCGCCGGCTCGCCGCCCGCGGCTTCGAGCTCGCGGGCGGGCGCATGCGGGAGCGGCCGGCATGAGCGGCATCCCGCGTTCCAATTGGGACCTCGGGCTCGCGGCACTCCTCGTGCTCGTCAACGCGGGGCTGTCGCTGTGGTTCCGCCTCGGCCTCGAAGGACGTCTGCTGTTCGCCGGGTTCCGCATGGCGGCGCAGCTTCTGCTG
>JAKSBE010000022.1 GCA_022361275.1 Kiloniellales bacterium | reverse complement strand
TCACCCCGAGAGGGAGAGGGCGAGCCAGAACACGAAGAGGTAGCGGGCCAGCTTGCCGATGGTGACCAGCAGCAGGAAAGGCAGGAGCCGGACCCGGAGGGCGCCGGCGATGACCGTCAGGGGATCGCCGAAGACCGGGGTCCAGGCCAAGAGCAGCGACCAGACGCCGTAGCGCTCGAACCAGCCGGTGGCCTGTTCGTAGCGGCGCGGTGTAACCGGGAACCACTTCCGGTCCCGGAAGGCCGTGAGGAAGCGGCCGCAGACCCAGTTGACCAGGGAGCCGAGAACGTTGCCGGTCACCGCCGCGGCCAGGAGCAGCCAGGGCACGCCGCGGCCCGCCAGCAGAAGCCCGGTCAGCAGCGCCTCCGAGGAGCCCGGCAGAAGAGTCGCCGAAAGGAAGGCGCTGAGGAAGAGACCGCCATAGGCGGCGAGGTCCGCCATGCCTGTTCAGTCCGGCTCCCCGGCGGGGCGGCACTCGACGGGCGCAGTCTGAACCATCGCGTCTTCCCGGAGCGAACGAAAGCGAGTCACGCGGCAAGCTAATCGCTGGGAAGCGCGGTGCAAAGCAGCGGCGGCACCTCAGGTCTTCCGATATCGCCCGCGGGATTGCATGATGGCGCGGCCGAAGCGCACAGACAGTGAGACCGGACCCACGCCCATGAACCTGGCGCAGCTCCTTCTCCGCACCGCCCGGACCGCGCCGCAGGCGCCGGCGCTGGCCCTGGGGACGCGGGTGGTCGCGGACTACGACGGGCTCGCGCGGCGGGCGGCGGCCTTGGCCGGGGCGCTGAGGAGCCGCTTCGGACTGGCGCCCGGCGAGCGGGTCGGGCTGATCATGCGCAACTGCCCGCAGTTCGTCGAGCTGCTCTACGGCTGCTGGTTCGCCGGGCTCGGGGCGGTGCCGGTCAACGCCAAGCTGCACCCCAAGGAGTTCCGCTACATCCTCTCCGACAGCGGCTGCCGGCTGGCCTTCGCGACGGCGGAGCTGGCCCAGGCCCTCGGGGGCCTGTCGGATCTGCCGGCGCTCGTGGAGATCGTCGACGTCGAGGGGCCGGCCTATCCCCCGCTCCTCGGGGCGCCGCCGCTGGCGCCGGCGGCGGTCGCGGCGGACGACCTGGCCTGGCTGTTCTACACCAGCGGCACCACCGGCCAGCCCAAGGGTGCGATGCTCTCGCACCGCAACCTGCTGACCATGACGCTCTGCTACTTCGCCGACGTCGACCGCATCGCCCCCGGCGACGGCATCCTGCATGCGGCGCCGATCTCTCACGGCTCGGGCCTCTACATCCTGCCGCACGTCGCCGCCGGCGCCCTGCAGGTCATCCCCGAGAGCGGCGGCTTCGACCCCGAGGAGGTCTTCGCGCTGCTCGGCCGTCACCCGGGGACCACGCTCTTCGCCGCGCCGACCATGGCCAAGCGGCTGATCGACCATCCGGAAGCCGGCGGCCCGGCCTGCCGCAACCTCAAGACCATCGTCTACGGCGGCGGGCCGATGTACGTCGACGACCTGAAGCGCGGCCTGGAGACCCTGGGCAACGTCTTCGTGCAGATCTACGGCCAGGGCGAGAGCCCCATGACCATCACCGCGCTGACCCGCGCCCAGCACGCCGAGCGCGACCATCCGCGCTACGAGGCCCGCCTGGCCTCGGCCGGGCGGGCGCAGACCGCGGTCGAGGTCCGGGTCGCCGGCGCCGACGACGCGCCCCTGCCGCCCGGCGAGCTGGGCGAGATCCTGGCGCGCGGCGACTCGGTCATGCCCGGCTACTGGAAACGGCCCGAGGCCAGCGCCGAGACCCTGCGCGGCGGCTGGCTGCACACCGGCGACATGGGTGTCCTCGACGAGGACGGCTTCCTGACCCTCAAGGACCGCTCGAAGGACGTGATCATCTCCGGCGGTTCCAACATCTACCCGCGCGAGATCGAGGAGGTGCTGCAGAGCCACGCCGACGTCCGCGAATGCGCCGTGATCGGCCGGCCGCATCCGGACTGGGGCGAGGAGGTCCTGGCCTTCGTCGTGCCGCGCTCCGGCGCCGAGCTCGACCCGGCCGCGCTGGACGCGCTCTGCCTCGCCAACATCGCCCGCTTCAAGCGGCCGCGCGGTTACCGCTTTGCCGAGTCCCTGCCCAAGAACAACTACGGCAAGATCCTGAAGACCGAGCTGCGCCGGCTGGCGAGCGAGGACGGGCCGGAAGAGCCGGGCTGAGTGTTTTACGGGCCGGCCAGTGGTCGATCCGGATCAACAGGCAATGGCGCAGCAGGTGGTTGAGGGTCTCGCCGTCGCCGCTGCGGTCCACGATCTGGCTGTAGCCGTCGACCACCGCGCTTTCCAGCACGGCGCCGCGCGGCTCCTCGGCGGTCGGCATCCAGTGGGTCGCGATGAACGCGCCCGCGTCGCTGTACTCGACCAGCGCGGTGCGCCCGCGGGCTAGCGTCCCTTTGATTCTGCAGTTCGCTCTCGCGAACTGCAGAATCAAAGGGACGCTAACGTGTTGAATCTCGTGTGATTCAGCTTCCAAATCTCGGCACATGAAATGTGCCGAACTTTGAAACCATCACACTAGTAGGAAACGGAGATTTCGGTCGCCATGGTCCTGCCCTGAGGATCGGGCGACAGCTCGAACCTGACCTTCTGGCCCTCCTGCAAGGTATCGAGCCCCGCGGCTTCGACCGCGGTCGCATGCACGAAGACGTCCTTCGAGCCGTCCTCGGGTTGGATGAAGCCGTAGCGCTTCTTGACGTTGAACCACTTCACAGTGCCGATAGGCATAGTCAGTACCCTCGATAGTAACAGCCGTCGTCCGTTGTCCTGGTTGGCCGCCAAGGCTGGGGAGGTATTCTGGCCGCCAAAAATTAACTCGACCTTTACGGATCGAATTTTGGACAATTCCAGCAACTCCTGGAATTTTCCGTGTATTTCAGGGGTTTATCCTCGTGGCGCCTTGCCCGGGCCGGGTCAGGCGGTATTGTTGACCAAAGGCCACCGAAAAGTTCCCGATCCCTCACAGCGGATTCCCGCATGACCGCCGAGCAATCCACCGTCTTCGCCATCCTCGCCGCCGTGATGGCGCTCTTGATCTGGGGGCGCTGGCGCTACGATCTGGTGGCCTTCGCCGCCCTGCTGGTCGCGGTGGTCGCCGGGATCGTCCCCGGCGACCGGGCCTTCGCGGGTTTCGGCCATCCGGCGACGGTGGTCATCGCCATGGTGCTGATCGTCAGCCGCGGTCTGAGCAACTCCGGCGCGGTCGACCTGCTGGCCCGGGCGATCTCGGGCCTGGCGCGCGGCCTGACCAGCCACATCCTGGTGATGTCGGGCCTGGCCGGGGCGCTGTCGGCGGTGATGAACAACGTCGGCGCCCTGGCGCTGCTGATGCCGGTCGACATCCAGGCCGCCCGCAAGGCCAAGCGCACCGCCTCGCTGACCCTGATGCCGCTGTCCTTCGCCTCGATCCTGGGCGGCCTGGTGACCCTGATCGGGACCCCGCCCAACATCATCATCGCGGCCTTCCGCGAGGACGCCCTGGGCGCGCCCTACGGGATGTTCGACTTCACCCCGGTCGGCGGCGCCTGCGCCCTGGCCGGTATCGCCTTCGTCGCCCTGATCGGCTGGCGCCTGATCCCCAAGGACCGCGGCGGCGCCACCGACGCCAAGGCCTTCGAGCTGGAGGACTACATCGCCGAGGCCCGGGTCCCCAAGGACGGCAAGGTCGCCGGCAAGAAGCTGCGCGAGCTGGACGTCGCCGCCCGGGACGCAGAGGTCGACATCATCGGCCTGGTCCGTGGCGGCAAGCGCCTGCCCGGCATGGCGCGCCACCAGGAGATCCGCGAGGGCGACCTGCTGGTCATCGAGGGCGGGCCGGACGACATCGAGCGCCTGATCGCCAACCTCAAGCTGGAGCACGCGGTGGTCACCGAGGCCAAGACCGGCCTGCTGTCCAGCGAGGACGTGGCGGTCATGGAGGTGGTGGTGCCGCCGGGCGCCCGGGTCGTGGGGCGCAGCACCATGAGCCTGCGCATGAAGTACCGCTTCGGCGTCCACCTGCTGGGCATCGCGCGCGGCGGCAAGCGCTTCCGCGAGCGGCTGCGCCACCTGCCGGTGCGGGCCGGCGACGTCCTGCTCTTGCAGGGCAACGCCAACGAGTTGCCCGACGTGGTGCGCTGGCTCGGCTGCCTGCCCCTGGGCGACCGTGGGGTCCAGGGCGGCCGGCGCGGCAGCGCGCTGCTCTGCGGCGGCATCTTCGCGCTCGCCATCCTGCTGGCCAGCCTGGGCTGGCTCTACCTGCCGGTGGCGCTCGCCGCCGCCGCCGCGGCCATGGTCTTTCTGCGGATCGTGCCGCCGCGCGACATCTACGAGAACGTCGAATGGCCGGTGATCGTGCTGATCGGCTCGATGATCCCGATCGGCCAGGCCCTGGAGACGACCGGCGGGACCGAGATCATCGCCGCCGGCATCCTGGCGCTCTCCCAAGGCTTCCCGGCGGCGGTGGTCCTGGTCCTGCTGATGGTGATCGTCATGACCCTCTCGGACGTGATGAACAACACCGCCACGGCGGTGGTCGCCGCGCCCATCGCGGTCGAGATCGCGCGCCGCCTCGACGCCAACCCCGACCCCTTCCTGATGACGGTGGCGGTCGCCGCCTCCTGCGCCTTCCTGACCCCGATCGGGCACAAGAACAACACCCTGATCCTGGGCCCGGGCGGCTACCGCTTCGGCGATTACTGGAAGCTCGGCCTGCCGCTCGAGATCATCGTCATCGCGGTGGCGGTCCCGATGATCCTGTGGGTGTGGCC
>JAKSBE010000154.1 GCA_022361275.1 Kiloniellales bacterium | reverse complement strand
TGACCGGCCAGTCCGGAGAGATAGGGCGAGGGAATCAGTGGTGTCGCGATGGCCGTTCCCTCGATGGTCCGGCGCGCGGCTTCGACCTGCTGCAGCGAGAACTCCGTCATCGTCGGCTCACCCGGCCTCCAGGACGGCGCTGAGAAACTGGCGCGTGCGGTCGTTCTGCGGATCGCCGAAAATCTGCTCGGGCGGGCCCTGCTCCGCAATGGAGCCGCCGTAGAAGAAGCAGACCCGGTCCGAGATCTCCCGCGCGAAGCCCATCTGGTGCGTCACCATCAGCATGGTGAGGCTGTGCTCGCTGTTGAGATAGCGGATGACGTTCAGCACCTCGCCGATCACCTCGGGGTCGAGCGCCGAGGTCACCTCGTCGAGCAGCATGACCTTGGGCCGCATGGCCAGCGCCCTGGCGATGGCGACGCGCTGCTGTTGGCCACCGGAGAGCCGCGAAGGGTGCTGGTCCTTCTTGTCGGCGAGTCCGACCATCTGCAGCAGCTCCATGGAGCGCGCCTCGGCCTCCGCCTTGTCGAGGCCGAGCACCTGAACCGGCCCTTCCATGCAGTTCTCCAGCGCGGTCATGTGCGGGAAGAGGTTGAAGTGCTGGAACACCATGCCGATCTTGCCGCGCTGCTTCCGGATGTAGCTGTCGCTGGCCCTGACCAGCTCGCCGTTCTTCGGCATGTGGGTCAGCGGCTCGCCTTCGACGTAGATCACCCCGTCGGTGATCTCCTCCAGGGTCATCAGCAGACGCAGGACCGTCGTCTTGCCCGAGCCGGAGGGGCCGATGATGGACACCATCTCGTTGGCGGCAACGTCGAGATCGAGGCCGTCGATCACCGTCAGGGCGCCGTAGCGCTTGGTCACGTTGGCGAAGCGGACCATGGGTGCGTCATCGCCGAGCTCGATTGAATGGTCGGTCATCGCAACCTCACTTCGTCATGCCGAGGCTGCGCCGGACCCAGGCCTCGAAACCGCGCAATCCCGCCGCCGTCGGCAGCGAAATTGCGAGGAAGATGATCCCGACGAGGGTATAGGGCTCCAGGAAGCGGTAGGTCTCGGAGCCCAGCGCGTTTGCCGTGTGCATCAGCTCCGCCACGCCGATCACGGACAGCATCGGCGTGTCCTTGAAGATGCCGACCAGGTAATTGCCCATGCCCGGCAGCGCCGGCGGCAGCGCCTGCGGAATGATGACCCGGAAGTAAGTGCGCCGCGTGCTGAGGTTGATCGCCTTGCAGGCTTCCCACTGGCCCTTCGGCACGCTGTCGAGTCCGGCCCGATAGACCTCGGACAGATAGGCCGCATAGTGCAGGCCGATCGCGATCATGCCGGAAGTCCAGGGCGACAGGCGGATGCCGAACTGAGGACCGACGTAGAAGACGAAGAAGATCTGCAGCACCAGAGGTGTCGAGCGGATGAACTCGACCGCCTCGCGTACAATGAATGTCATCGGCCGGTAAGGCGTGCGCTGCGCCAGCGCCAGCAGCAAGCCGACGACCAGCGCGATGGCGTAGCCGAAGCCGGCGGCCGTCAAGGTGTTGAGCGTCGCCCAGAGCAGGCGCGGCAGGATCTCGAAGGTGAAGTCCCAGCGCCACTCGAACATCCCTCGCCTCCCCGACCTAGGCCCGGCCCATGCGGCGCGACATCAGGCGCTCCAGCGAACGCATGCCCGGGGTGACGACCAGCCGCGCCATTACGTAGTAGAGGACCAGGGCGCTGCCGAAGGCCTCGATTGAAAGGAAGGTCGTGCCGTTGATCTGCTTGGCCTCGAACATGAGGTCCGAGACCGAGATCAAGGCCACCAGCGCCGTCCCTTTCAGAAGCTCGATCAGGAGATTGCCCCAGGGCGGCAACATGATCATGAGCGCCTGCGGCAGGATGATGCGCCGCATGCGCGTCGCCGGCGACATGTTGAGGGCCAGCGCCGCCTCGTACTGGCCCTTGGGCACGGCCTGGATCGCGCCGCGTACGACCTCGGCGCCATAGGCGCCCAGGTTCATGCCCACCGCCACGAAGCCGGCCGTGAACTTCTCCAGGCTGATACCGAACAGAGGGAGGACGAAAAAGATCCAGAACAGCTGCACCAGGAGCGAGGTGCCGCGGAAGATCTCGATGTAGACCGTCGCGGTACCGCGCACCACGGCGTTGTGCGACAGGCGCATCAAGCCCATCAGCGTCGCGATGGCGATCGCCAGCACGGAGGCCAGGACGGCCTGCTGCATGGTCACGATCGCCCCGCTCAGCAGGCGCGGCCCGAACTCGGTCAGGAAATCCCCGTAAGACAAGAGCGCCCCGCCCGCTTGGCGCGCCCGACGGGCCCCAGTGAGGGTCCCGGGCGCGTCTCGGTTCAGTACTGGGCCTTAGCGGTTCGCGCAGGCGTGGGCCGTCGTCGAATCGCCCGGCAGCTGCGACTCCGTGTAACCGTATTCCGCCACCGCCTTCATCATGGCCGGAGAGCCGATGTAGCTCTTCTGCGCCTTGTTGAAGGCTTCGAGAAAGGCCTTGTCCGAATGGCGGAAAGCGATGCCGACCCAGTTCAGAGTCCATTCCGGCAGCTTCGCGGGATCGGTCACTTCGACCTCGCCGCCGCTCTGCTTCGCCAGGTTCTGCGCGGTGAAGAAGGTGACGCCTCCGGCATCGGCCCGGCCGGCCTTCACCGCCGCCAGAATTTCCGTCGGGCCCGGCACCTGCATGACGTTGGAATCCGCGATCCCCTCCTTCTTGGCGACCTCGACGATGTTGTAACCGGCGCCCGTGGCAAGGACCGCGCCCTTGCCCTTGATATCCTGATAGGTCTGGATCCCCTTGGGATTGCCTTTGGCGACGATGAAGGCGTCGCCAAAAACGCCGACGGGATCGGAGAAGCTGACGTTCTCGCAGCGCTTGCCCAGGATGTACATGCCGCCGGTGATGACGTCGAAGCGGTTGGCATTGAGCCCGGGGATCAAGCCGCCCCATTCGGTCACCACGGGTTCGATCTTCTCGATCCCCATCTCGTTGAGAATCCCGAGCGCAATGGTGTTGACGAAGCCGAGCGGCTCATTGTTCTCGCCCGGGTAGGCCCAGGGCACCTCGTTCGCGAAACCGATGCGGATCGTCTCGCCGGCCTTGGCCTTCTCCAGCGGATCCGCGTCCGCGGTCGCCGACCAAGCCAAGCCCATCGCCATGGCGCCGGAAGCCACCAGTCCCTGCAGGAACAGTCTACGCATTGCCACCTCCCGATCCCTGGATTTTGATCTTTGTTGTATACAACAGCACAGCAGGGTGAATAGAGTCAATCACGGCAGGCCCTTACTTCTGCAAGGCCTGGAGGTTATGCCTCGCATGTCGTGTACAATACTCGATTTCTAGGATGCCGGACATCGATCTTCCCTTTGCCCGCGGCGAATACCTGAAGAGGCTGCGCAAGACCCGCCAGGCCATGGATCGGGCCGGGATCGAGGTCCTCTTCGCCTGCGATCCCTCGAACATGGCCTGGCTGACCGGCTATGACGGCTGGTCCTTCTACGTGCACCAGGGTGTCCTGATCGGCCCCGAGGGGAACCCGGTGTTCTGGGGGCGCATCCAGGACGCCAATGGCGCGTTGCGCACCTGCTACATGGATCCGGCGGACATCCTCGGTTATCCGGACGACTACGTGATGTCCGAGGTCCGGCACCCAATGAGCCATCTGGCCGGAGTCATCCGGGACCGCGGCTGGGCGGGCCGAACTCTGGGCGTCGAGATGGAGAACTACTACTACTCGGCCCGTGCCCATGCCGTCCTGTCGGCGGAGCTCGGCCCCGGCATCCGGGACGCGACCGCGCTGGTCAATTGGCAGCGCGCCGAGAAATCTGAAACCGAGATCCGCTACATGCGCCGCGCGGCCCGGATCGTGGAACGCATGCATCACGCCATCTGCGAGTCGATCCGGCCGGGGCTTCGGAAGAACGAGCTCGTCGCGGAGATCTACCGCTCGGGGCTCCGCGGCGCGGAAGACGAGGCCGGCGCCTTCGGCGGCGACTATCCGGCGATCGTGCCGCTGCTACCGACCGGACCAGATGCTGCCGCCCCGCACCTCACCTGGGACGACCGGCCCTTCGAGCGGGGCGCCGGAACCTTCTTCGAAATCGCTGGATGCTACCGGCGCTATCACGCCCCCCTCTGCCGGACGGTGTTTCTCGGCGAGCCGCCGGCCGAGATGCTGGCGGCCGAAGAGGCGCTTCTGGAAGGGATCCAGGACGGCATCGCCGCGGCGCGGGCCGGCAACACGGCCGGCGACGTCGCACGGACCTTCTACAACGTCCTGAGGCGTCGGGGAATTCGGCGGGAGGGACGCTGCGGCTATCCGATCGGCTTGAGTTATCCGCCGGATTGGGGCGAACGCACTTTTTCAATCCGGGAGTCCGACGAGACGGAGCTCCGACCCGATATGACCTTTCACTTCATGCCGGGCCTCTGGATGGAGGACTGGGGGTTGGAAATCACCGAGCCGGTCCTGGTCAAAGAGACCGGACCCGCCGAGTGCCTGGCCGACTATCCCCGGCGTCTCTTCGTGAAGGTGTGAAACGTGACGGCACTCGAGCGGACAATTCCACTCCTGGGGGATCTCGTCGCCTTTCCGACCGTGTCTTCGGACAGCAACCTGGCCTTGATCGGCTACGTCGCCTCCTACCTCCAAAACCTCGGGGCGGACGTTCGCGTCTACGCCGACGACAGCGGGGCCAAGGCGAATCTCTTCGCCACTCTCGGACCCATGATCGACGGGGGCATCGTGCTGTCCGGCCACAGTGATGTCGTGCCGGTCGAGGACCAGGACTGGTCCAGCAATCCCTTTGTGCTGGAAGAGCGCGAGGGACGGCTCTACGGCCGCGGCACCTGCGACATGAAGGGCTTCATCGCCGCCAGCCTCGCCACGGCGCCGGATTTCGCAAAGGCAGACCTGAAGCGGCCGATCCATTTCGCCTTCACCCACGACGAGGAGGTCGGCTGCCTGGGCGCACAGAGCCTGATGCAGGAGCTCGGACGGCTTCCCTTCCGGCCCTCGGTCGCGATCATCGGCGAGCCGACGGAGATGCGCCTGATCGAAGGTCACAAGGGCTGTTACGAGTACAGCGTGGCCTTCACCGGGCTGGAGGGCCACGGCTCGCTGCCCGATCTGGGCGTCAACGCCGTCGAGTACGCCGTTCGCTACGTGGCGCGCCTGATGGAACTGCGGGAAACACTGCGCGAACGTGCGCCGAAGGATTCTCGCTTCGAGCCGCCCTGGACGACCTTGCAGGTGGGGCGGCTGTCGGGTGGTGTCGCTCACAACATCATCCCGGGCCACTGTGCCCTAGACTGGGAACTCCGCCCGGTTCGCAAGGCCGACGGCGACTTCGTCAAGGCGGAGATCGCAGCCTTCGTGGACGAGGCCCTTCGCCCGGAGATGAAGGCGGTCTCACCGGATGCCGATATCGTCACGCACGTGCTCGGCGAAGTGGACGGGCTCGAACCTCTGCCGGACAGCGAGGCGGTGCGGCTCGTGGCCGAGCTGACCGGCGCCAACCAGGCGGACGTCGTCGCCTTCGGAACCGAGGCCGGTCTGTTTCAGGGTTCAGGCATCTCGGCCGTCGTGTGCGGGCCGGGGTCGATCGAACAGGCGCATAAGCCCGACGAGTACGTGACCCGTAGCCAGCTCGAACTGGCCCTGGCCATGCTGGCACGGCTCGTGCCGAAACTGGAAGCGGGCTAAGGCCATGTCGACGGACCCGGTCCGCCTGTCCGAACAGCAGCGCAAGTTCACACAGATGTACCAGGCCCTGCGCACGCGGATCTGCCTGCTGGACTACGCCCCGGGCCAGCGGCTCTCGGAAGTGACGCTGGCCGAGGAGTTCGGAGTCAGCCGGACGCCCTTGAGGCGCGTCCTCGGCCGCCTGGAAAGCGAAGGCCTCCTGAAGTCGGTCCAGAGCGTCGGCACCATCGTCACGGACGTCGATATCGAGGAGCTCACCCAGACCTATCAGCTGCGCATGGAGCTTGCGGAAATGATCGGCAGGCTTTCGCCGGTCGAGGTGACCCCCGATCTGGTCGAGCGCTTCCGGTCCATCCTGAGGCGGTGCGACGAACTCGTCCGGACCCCCGACCCGCGCCGCTTCGCTCAGGTCAACATGGACTTCCTGAACGTGCTGCTGGACCTGACCGAGAACGAACCCTTCCGTGAGATCAGCGAGCGTCTCTACTACAGGACGACGCGCATCTGGATCAAATCCATCGCGCGCATGGACCTCGCCGAGGAGATGCAGATCTTCCGTCGCGAGGTGGCTGATGTCTTAAGTGCCGTTGAGATCGGCGCTCTCGACGCCGTCGGGCACATCCGCCGCTCGCACATCGCGATGAGCTTCACGCGCCTGCGTCAGGGCAAGGCGCGCGAGGAGATGCAAGTATCCGCCTGACCGGCGGGTCCGCTTCGAACGACTTGGTCAGCCAAGCACCGGGAAGCTGCTGTCGGGATTGATTTCGCGCTGCCGAGAGTGGAACCCCAAGCTCACGCTGCGATCTACGTTGCGGAGACGAAACCTGAGCGGATCGGCGTCGTGATCGTGTCCGGCTTCGTAAGCCGAGACGAGTTCGGCCATCATTTCGCCGACGATCGGGACACTCTTGAACTGGTTGCCGCTGGTGCCGACGGCCATGTAGAAGCTTGGCAAAGAAGAAACAAAAAGCCCCTGATTCTTCATTTAGAATCAAGGGATTGAATGGTTGCGGGGGCCCACAACCGTCGTGAGCAGCAGGGCCTTTTCCAGGCAGCGGCGTGATGATCCAACGTCATCGAACAACACGTTTTTGCCGGTAAATGCCGGAAACCCGCTGGAGAAACGAGATCCGGTGCGTTAGGGAGATCAAACGCCGTCCAGGAACTTGTCTACGGCTCTCACCAGCTCCTTAGGTGCCTCGGCTTGCGGAAACTTCGCTAAGTCGGACGCGGTCCAGCCAGTATCGGCAAGGGCATTGAAAGCTGCATTCACCACCCATCTCTTAGCCTTGCTTCTTTGCGGAATTGGAACACGCTGCCAGAGACAGTCGAATGCGGCCTCCGACTCTCCGTTTAGCGCCCCGCTCCACGCTTTTCGAACGGGGTCTTCTCGCTCCGTTTTCGGAGCCGTATCGCTGAGAGAGGCTCTAAGATTTCTCGATGCGATAGGGTCTATCCGACCCTCCCGGACAACGACGGCGTACACCTCTTTCGCCTGTTCCTCCGATACCAGCCCGCAATGCAAGTCACGCTCGATAAGGTCCAGAGATCGTTCGCGCGGGTCGCCATAACCGCCGCCGCCAGGCGTCAGGATCGTCAAGGTATCGCCCCTGTCCAAATGAACCACATCGATCTTTCCGATCTCTCGCTCGGTTGCCCTGCCCCGATTCACGATCGTCTTCGCCAAGGTGCCCGGGTAGCCGCCCTGCAAGCCCCAGGGCGCAAAGTGAAAGCGGTCCATGCCGCGCCCCAGGATCGAACAGCCGTCCTTCAGAACCTCGAACTCGAGTTCGAGCCCGACCCCGCCCCGCCATTTCCCGGCTCCGCCTGAGTCCGCCCGAAGCCCGAAGCGGCGTACGACAACCGCCGCGCTCGCCTCCAGAGACTCCAGAGGGTTGTTCGCCAGGTTGGCGATGCTGCTGTCGCGGCCGTCCACGCCATCGGCGCCAAGGCGCGCGCCCATGCCGCCCACAACAGGCTCGACGATGAGCACATTGCGGCTGCCGTCGATGCCTTGTGGCTCGGCCAGGACAATCGGGATCAGCACCCCCCCGTTGCAGGCGGGCATGATTTCCGGCAGCGCCTGGGCCAAGGCCCCATTCAGCGTTTCATAGACCCTTTGCGCGGTAACGTGACGAATTCCCACCGGCGCTGGATATTGAGGGCTTACGATTGTTCCCGTCGGCGCCTTGACGGCGACGTTGTCGAAGATGCCCGTGTTGAGGGGAATTGTCGGATCGAGGGTATAGGCAAACGCCCCCAGCCGGAGCGTCAACCAGGCATGGCGCTTGCCTCCCGCCGCAATGTTATAGGGGGAATCCGTCTGCGGGTCGGTTCCGGAGAAATCGAGCTCAATCTCGCCATCCCGCACCGTCATCGCAATATGCAAGCGGATCGGAACGGAGCTTACGCCGTCGTCGTCCAGATAGTCCGTGAAGCTGTAGGTTCCGTCGGGTATCCGGCGAAAGACAGCGCGCGCCTTTGAACGGGAATAGGCGACGATTTCCCGTTGTCCCGCCAGGAAAGTGTCTAGGCCGAACTTCTCGATCAACTCCGCGACACGGCGCCTGCCGATCGCCAGGGCGGCGCGCATGGCCTTGAGGTCGCCGAGAACGTCCTCCGGAGTCCGTGTGTTGGCCCGAATCAAAGACAGGACCTCGGGCACGAATTCGCCCTGCCGCACGATCCGCAGCGGTGGGACCAACAGACCTTCCTGGATCAGCTCGGTGCTGGAAGGAGAAATACTCGAGGGTACGCGTCCGCCAATGTCCGAACAGTGAGCGAAAGTCCAACCATAGGCTACGATCTCGCCGTCATAAAAGTAGGGCTCGATCAACGTCAGGTCAGGCGTGTGCGTTACGGCACCATCCGTCTCGTAGGGGTGGTTCGAAACAATCACGTCGCCCGGCTGGAGGTTCGGCACCGCGGCAACCATGCGGCCGCAATCGAGGTCGATGAAACTGCAGACGCCGATGCCGTGCGGATAGGCAAAGAACCGACCGTCAAGCCCCGCGAGGGCAGTTCCAAAGTCGGCCGCCTCCTTGACATAGAGGGTGCGCGCCGTCCGCTGTAGCGCGATTCCCATCTCTTCCGTCGTCGAGGTGAAGCGAGACCCGAGAATCTCAAGAGTGACTGGATCGAGCGTCATGACAAACCTTCCTTGGAGAGAAGGAGGTCTCCCCTCTCCGTCACCTTCACTTGCCAGCCAGACGGCACGACCACGGTAGTGTCGTCCTGCTCTAGAACGGCTGGCCCCATGACCGGACAACCGGGCGCGAGGTCGGAGCGCCGGTGCACGTCCGCGTCCGTCCAGCGGTCGGCCAGGTAGCACCGCCGTCGGTCCGGCTTTACCGGTTTGTCGGGCACCCCAACCGAATGGGCCGGCGGTTTGCCTGTATGCCCGATGGCAACGACCCTGAGATTGCGGAGCTCAACTGGCGCGGTATCGTCCGCGAACCCATGGATGCGAAGATGCTCGGCGTGAAACAGTTTCAAGGTCTCTGTAATGCAGCCCGAGACCGCAACCGCTTCGGGAAGTACGACGCCGATATCGTAGGCTTGGCCGAGATAGCGCATGTCGGTCGAAAAACGCAGTTCGCGGTCCCGGACGGCAATGCCTTCGCTGGCGAGCCAGTCCGATCCAGCCGCGGCAAGCTCGGCGAACACCTTGGCCAGCTCTCTGCCGAGATCGTCCCAGGTCTGTCTCGGCAGCGACCTGACGAAATCCCGTCGGAGATCGGACGTCAAAGCTCCCAGCGCGCAGAACAGGCCGGGGGCTTGAGGGACAGCGATCTGTCCGATCCGCGCTTCCTCCGCGAGGAAGGCTGCGTTCGTCGGGCCGGCGCCGCCATAGGGCACCATCACATAGTCTCTGGGATCCGCGCCCTGCCGCGCCAAACCCTTGAGCAGTTCACCGGCCATTTTCGCCGTTGCGATCCGCAGGCCGGCCGACGCGACGCGTTCCGCCATGTCCAGGCCGGAAAAGCCCAACTGGTCGCCGAGGCCGCGCAGAGTTTCAACCGCTGCAGCGCGGTCCAACCGCATGCGCCCGCCCAAAAACTGGCTCGGATCGATAAAGCCAAGCGCGACATAACAATCGGTCAGGGTTGGCCGATCTCCGCCGCGTCCGAAGCAAACCGGCCCCGGATCCGCCCCGGCACTCTCCGGCCCCACTTTCAGCAGCCCTTCCGGATCGACCCACAGTATGGAGCCACCGCCCGCTCCGATCGCCGAGACACCCACCACCGGGGTCACCAAGGGAAACTCTCCAATGTGAGTCGAGGTTGTCGTCTGCGGTAGACCTCCCTCGCAGACCGACATATCGGCGCTGGTACCCCCCATGTCGAACGTGACCACGTTTCGGTTCGGCAGTGTCGCTGCCAGCCCCGACGCCGCGACGACACCCGAGGCCGGCCCTGAAAGCATGGTTTCGATCGGCCTCTCTCGAGCCGCCTGAACGCTGATGCAGCCGCCGTTGGATGTGGAAATCAGAATCGGGCTGTCGATGCCGAGGTCTCGCAGACCGGATTCCAGACGTTCAAAATAGCGGCGCTTCAGCGGCACGATGAAGGCGTTCAAACAGGCGACCAGAGCGCGCTCATACTCCCGCATCTCGGGCCAAGTCTCGGACGAAGCCGTGAACTGCAGCTTCGGCAGCCGCGACGAAAGTTCTCGCACCAGCCTGCATTCCAGTTCCGTATTGGCGTAGCCGTGCAGAATCGCAACGGCGACCGACTCGACTTCGGCCTTTCGCAAATGGCCGGCCAGAGAGTCGATTTCGTCCGGCTCGGGAAACGCCGTAATGGCCCCGTCCGGCGCGGCACGCGCGTTACACTCGAAGACGAGATCGCGAGAGACCAGGGGAACATCTTTGCGGGCGTACATGTCATAGGGAGACGGCATGCTCCCGCGCGCTATCTCCAGAATATCGCGATTCCCGTTCGAGACCACGAGGGCCAGGCGCGCGCCCTTCCTCTGCAAGACGGCATTCAATCCGATCGTCGTGCCATGGACGACCGACAAAATCGAGTCCGGCTCGACCCCGAAGCGACCCATCGCCGCCGCCATACCCGAGATCACGCCGAGCGACGGATCCTCGGGCGTGCTCGGTTCCTTGTAGTTGAGAAGAGCACCCGTATCCAGGTCACCAAGCACGATATCGGTAAAGGTTCCGCCGACATCGATCCCCACACGGAGACACCGCTGCCTCGTGTTAGCCGTTACCATTGACAGTCCAACCCTTTGCCAATTTCGCGTTGATCCAACATTCGGAGCAAGACAGACAGGGCGCCGATCGGCTGAGCGCAAAGAACGGCGGACATCACCTGCCGCTCCTCAACCGGTGACAGAGTCGAAAATCACGCGAGGATTGAAGAGGCCCTGTGGATCGAGGGCAGCCTTCACGCGCCTCATCAGCGCAAGCTCGGCCGGAGACCGGAATTGGGGCAACAGCTCGCGCCGTACCCGGCCGACACCGTGTTCGGCACTCGGACTGCCGCCGAACTGCGCCACCATGCCGTAGACGATCCTGCTCAACGACTCGCCGTGAAGATCGAGCGCGGCGACCTCCTCGTCGTTCGTTGCGCAGAGGTTGTAATGGATATTACCATCGCCAAGGTGCCCAAAGGGCAGCACCCTGACCTGCGGTGCCCGGGCACGGATATGCGCGGTGGCTTCCGACAGGAAGGCAGGTACACGGGACAACGGCACCGAGACATCGTGCTTGAGAGACGGCCCTGCCAGGCGCTGGGCTTCGACCACCGCTTCGCGAAGAGACCACAACGCCTTGCTTTGTTCGAGGCTTGCCGCAACAGTCGCATCGACGATCAAACCGCGCTCGAACGCATCGCCGAGCAGAGATTCGACGAGCGTTGCGCCACACCCATCCTTGCGCTGGGATGAAACTTCCATGAGGACGAACCAGGGCGCGGCCGAGGCCAACGGCATCCTTATGCCCGGCACGAAACGTTCGGCCAGCGCGATGGCCTCGGATGACATGAACTCGAAGGCGGTGACCTGATCGCCAAACTCCTCCTTCGCGAGAGACAGAAGGCGGACCGCGGCCTCCGCGTTGGCGGGCGCCGCAAAGGCTGTGACGACCTCGCGTGGCAACGGAAAGAGCTTGAGGCAGGCGGCCGTAACGACGCCGAGCGTGCCTTCGGCGCCGACGAAAAGGTGTTTTAGGTCGTAGCCAAGATTGTCCTTGCGCAATCCGCGCAGAGCCGAAATCAGGCTGCCGTCCGGAAGAACGACTTCCAGGCCCAGCACCAGCTCTCGCATGCTGCCGTAGCGCATGACCGCATGGCCGCCGGCATTCGTCGCGATGTTGCCGCCGATTTGGCAGCTTCCCTCCGCGCCGAGGCTGAGTGGAAACAACCGCCCGTGCCGCTGAGCAACGCGCTGTACTTCGGCCAACAGGCACCCAGCCTCCACGGTCAGCGAAAAACCCATGGGGTCGACGGAACGAATGCGATTCAGTCGATCAAGGCAAAGTACGATCTGCTGGCCGCTGTCGTCGGGAACCGATCCGGCCACAAGGCCGGTGTTCCCGCCTTGCGGTACGATTGCGACGCCATGCTCGGCGCAAAGGCGCACGATGGTTTGCACTTGCTCGACGCTGTCCGGCCGCAGGATGGCGAGGGCTTGGCCGTGATGGAGGCCGCGCCAGTCAGCGGAGCGCCGCGCGATATCAGCGGCTTCTGATGCGAAAGACTTTTCGCCAAGGGCCGCGCGAAGGGCCGGCAGGGCCTTCAGCTTCCGATCACCGTCCGCGAGCGGATGACTCGGGCGCCTCATAGGCCCGCAGCACCGGTTCGGCCCAACTCGGACAAAAGAGTCCGTTCAAGCAGCCGGATTTGGCGTCCATAGAACTGCAAGGCCTGATCGCGATCGGCAGTGTTATAGAAGACAAAGCCGCGAAGAATGGTGAGCGAGAAGTGCATGAGGTCCGAAATGTCCTCGGCTTCCGACGTGACATCCTGAAATGCGCTTCGCCACGCCCGCTCACAAATGGCCAGGGATTCGGCGCGGTGCCGCAGCACCACCTCGTGGAGGTTCGGTTCGCCACGGGTGCCAATGGCCAGTTCCCAGACCGCCATGTAACGCGGACTCCCGTATATCTCCCAAAGCGCGTCCAAGATGAAGCGGCAACGCTCGCCAAGCGGCGTTCTCAAACCGGCAAAGGCGTCGTACTTTGCGCCGAGCTCTTCCAAGAGCCGGTCGAGCACGGCCAACAACAGGTCTTCCTTGGCGCCGAAGTGATGCTGCAGCGACCCCGTCGTGCAGCCAGCCCGCCGCACGATTTCCGTCGTGGTCGTCCTGGCGTAGCCAACGTCACAAAGGGCCGAGATCGTGGCCTCGATCAAAGCCGACCTGCCCGCCTCCCTCCGTTCTTGTTGGGTCCGTCGGCGTTTCGGCTTGGGCTGAGCGGTGACGGTCGCGGCGTCGGCTTGAGGCATGTGACGAGGCCATGAATCAGGTGTTGCAAGTAAGAAACATACATCATACTATGGATGTTAATGTCAAGCAATCTTCTCAGAACAACGGCTTGACGCAAAGAGACAGGGAGCCACGCCCTTGGCGTATCAAGCGCCGCCCATAACGCTCGACAGCTCCGTTTGGGAGCTCACCGCGGTTCCCGCGCCACCGACCCAGGCGGTCGCTCGCGATATGCGCAGCCAGGTCGTCGTGATCGGGGCCGGTTACACCGGGCTGACCGCAGCTCTCGCGCTAGCCGAGCAGGGCATCGCGGCAACGGTTGTCGAGGCCGAAAAGCCCGGCTTCGGGGGCTCGGGCCGCAACGGCGGCCAAG
>JAKSBE010000086.1 GCA_022361275.1 Kiloniellales bacterium | reverse complement strand
TCTCGCCAGCAGTATGGCCAGCCCTCATCGGCGCTGACCGGCGGCGCGGCGATCAGGAAAGCCAGCGCAGCACCCGTGGCCCATTTAAGCGGTGGTTGCATGTAAGTCCTCCTCAGCTTGTTCGGCGGTGTCGTCGTGGATCGGGGACGCGATCAGTTCGGCGGCCCAATCAAGGCCGCGGGCGCGCAGCCAGCTATCGGCGAACTCTTCGGCGCCATGGGCGGCGATCAGTTCGTCCATGAGCACGTGGTCCTGTTTGGTGGACACGGCCGTAAAGGCGAGCGCGACCGGCCCGAGGCTCAGATCGAACAGCCGATTGCCGGCGCGCGACTGGAAGTAGTAGTCCCGCTTCGCTACGGCCCGTGCGATGATCTCGATCTGCCTGTCATTGAGCCCGAACGCCTCGTAGACCGCCTTGGCTTGCGGTTCGATCGCGCGGTCGTTCGGCAAAAAGATGCGGCTCGGGCAGCTTTCGATGATCGCCGGCGCGATGGAACTTCCTGCGACGTCTGACAAGCCTTGCGTGGCGAAAAGGACGGAGACATTCGCTTTGCGCAGGGTCTTCAACCATTCGCGAATGCGCGCGGCGAAGGTTGGGTTATCGAGAAACAGCCAGGCCTCGTCGAGGATCAGGAGCGCAGGGCGCCCGTCGAAGCCGGCTTCGAGACGATGGAAGAGATATGTCAGCACCGGGAGCACCGCGCCTGCCTCATGCATGAGCTCTTCCATCTCGAAGCACTGGACGGCGCCAAGCGACAGGCGGTCCTCGTCGGCGTCGAGCAGCCGGCCATATGGACCTTCGAGCGTGTAAGGCTGGAGCGCCTGACGGAGCGCCGTGACTTGCAGGAGCGTTGCGAGCCCGGTCAGGGTGCGCTCGGTAACAGGCGCGGCGGCGAGGTTGGAGAGCGCCGACCAAACGGCGTCCTTCACGTCGGGCGTGACCGTCACACCTTCATGGGCGAGCAGGCTTTGCACCCATTCCTGCGCGAAGGATCGCTCTGGAGTCAGATCGATGTTCGCGAGCGGCTGGAACGCAAGATCGCCCTCAGCCCCGAGATCGTACCAGTCGCCACCCATGCCGATGACTGCCGCGCGCGCCGAGCCGCCTTTGTCGAAGATCGTGATTTGCGCGTCGGCATAGCGGCGGAACTGCATGGCGATGAGCGCGAGCAGGACGGACTTGCCGGCGCCGGTCGGTCCGACGATCAGCGTATGCCCGACATCGCCAATGTGGGTCACAAGCCGGAAGGGCGTCGTCTCATTCGTCCGCACCGTGAGCAACGGCGGGCCGTTCAGGTGATCGTTGCGGGCCGGGCCGGCCCAAGCGGCGGACAGCGGCATCATGTGGGCAAGGTTCAAGGTGTTGACGGGGGCCGTGCGAACGTTCGCGTAAACGTGACCGGGCAAAGAGGAAAGCCACGCCTCGACGGCATTCGCGCTCTCGTCGATGGTGGCAAAACCCCGGCCGTCAAGGATGCGCTGCGCGGCGCGCACCTTCTCGCCCGCGGCGGTTTCGTCGCGGTCCCAGACGACGAAGGTGGTCGTCACATAGCCATAGGCGACGAGATCGGCGCCAAGCTCCTGCAAGGCCGCATCGGCGTCGGCGGTCTTGTTGTCGGCGTCGGTGTCGACCAGCACCGATTGCTCGTTAGTGAGCACTTCCTTGATGATAGCGGCGATCGATTTGCGCTTGGCGAACCATTGCCGGCGGTAACGCCGCACGACCTTTTCGGCGGCGGCCTTGTCGAGCGGGACGAAGCGCGTTGTCCATCGGTATTCGAAGCCGAGATGGTTGAGCGCATCGAGTAGCCCCGGCGTCGTCGAACCGGGATAGCCGAGCACCGTCAGGACGCGCAGATGCGCGTCGCCCAGCATCGGCGCGAGCCCGCCAGTAAGTGACGTGTCGACCAGGACGGCATCGAGATAGACCGGCACTGCCGGCACGGCGATCGAATGACGCCGGTTGGAAATGCAGTTGTGCAGATAGGTAAGCGTTTCCTCGTCCGAAAGCGGCGCCGCCTCGGGCATGAGCTGGCTTAGAAGATCGAGGGCGCGATCGGTGCGTTGGACGAAATCCTCCAGATGATCGCGATAGTCGAGCCCGCGCCGCTCGCCCTCGGTTTCGACCAGGAGCATCTCAGCGCGGCCGATTTGCTCGGCCGGGGGCATGTAGACGAAGGTCAGGACATAGCCGCTCTCGAACAGCGTGCCGGAGTTCTCGAAGGCGGCACGTCTCTCTTCTTCGATCAGCCGCGAAACCGGATCGGGAAAATCGGACTGCGGATAGTCGCGGGCAAGATGGCGTTCCGCTTCTAGGAACAATGCCCAGCCGGAACCGAAGCGGCGCAGCACGTTGTTGATCCGCGCGCAGGTCGCGACGAGTTCCGCCTCGGTGGCGCTTTCGAGGTCCGGGCCGCGGAAACGCGCCGAGCGCTGGAAGGACCCGTCCTTGTTGAGGATGACGCCGGGCGCCACCAGACACGCCCAGGGCAGATAGTCGGCCAACAGCGCCGGGCGCTTGCGGTATTCGGCGAGGTTCAGCATGAGAGATGCCCCTTGTGCCGAACGTGGCGGACCAGCACCTCCATGAAGGCGGGGTCCTTGCGCGCCGCATAGACAGCCGCCGTATGGCCAACGATCCACACCGCAACCCCCGCCAACCAGAGCTGAAGTCCAAGGCCCAGCGCCGCCGCGAGCGTGCCGTTGACGATCGCGACGGTGCGCGGCGCGCCGCGCATAACGATTGGCTCGGTCAGCGCCCTGTGGAGTGGGATTTCGTAGCCTTCGACGGTCATGCGATGAGTGCCAGTCATGCTATGACCGCTCCGCCGCCGAAGGAGAAGAAAGAGAGGAAGAAGCTCGTCGCCGCGAACGCGATGGACAGGCCGAAGACGATCTGGATCAGGCGCCGGAACCCGCCGCTCGTTTCGCCGAAGGCGAGCGACAGGCCGGTGATGACGATGATGATGACGGCGATGATGCGCGCCACAGGCCCCTCGATGGATTCGAGGATCGCGGTCAGCGGCGCCTCCCAGGGCATGCCCGATCCGGCGGCGTGGGCCGGGTCTGCGTAAAGCAAAAAGAAGCCGAGCGCGGCGCCAGCCAGCGCGGCATGGCGAAAAGGAAGGCGTGTTGAAAGGTCCGGGCTGAGAATATTCATGTAAATCTCCTGATCAGGCGGTTGGCACGAGGCGGATGGGCGTAAGCGGTCGGAGTTCGTAGTCGCCATCAACGCCAAGGCCCTCCAGCGCGGCGACGGTCTCCACCCGGCGATCCACGCCCCGGCCTTTCAGGAACACGACGACATCGATCGCATCGGCGATGAGACGGCGCGGGACGGTGACGACGGCTTCCTGGATGAGCTGCTCAAGGCGATAGAGCCCGGACACCGCCGAATTGGCGTGCAACGTCGTGATCCCGCCGGGATGGCCGGTGTTCCAAGCCTTCAACATGTCGAGCGCTTCCGGCCCGCGAACCTCGCCGACGATGATCCGGTCGGGCCGGAGCCGCAGCGTGGAGCGAACGAGATCGCCAAGCGAAGCGACACCGGGTTTGGTCCGTAGGCTGACGCAATCCTCCGCCGCGCAATGGAGTTCGCGGGTGTCCTCGATCAGGATGATGCGGTCGCCGCTCTCCGCCACTTCGGCGAGAAGCGCGTTGACGAGCGTCGTCTTGCCCGAACTGGTGCCGCCGACCACCACGATGTTCTTCGCCGATCGCACCGCGTCTCGGAGCGTCTCCGCCATCGGCGCCGTCATGATCTGCGCCTCGACGTAATCGGAGATGCGGTACAGAACCTTGGCAGGTTTGCGGATCGCAAAGCATGGGCTGGGCGCCACCGGCGGCAAGAGGCCCTCGAAACGCTCACCGCTTTCCGGCAACTCAGCCGACACGACGGGACGTTCGCCATGGCACTCCTGGCCGACATGGCTCGCGACCAGCCGGATGATCCGTTCGGCCTCGGCGGGCCTCAGGGCCTTGCCGGTGTCGATGCGGCCGTCCCCATGGCGGTCGAGCCACAGCCGCCCGTCCGGATTGACCATCACCTCGATGACCGCCGGATCGGCGAGCGCCGATGCGATTGCCGGACCCATGGCCGTGCGCAGCATGGTGCGCTGGCGGTCGCGCGTTTCAGGGTGGAACCGGTCAGCCATGGTCCGCCTCCGCACCGTTTGCAGGCCCGGCCGCTTCCCCGTTGGGTTTCTCCTGTCCTTTGTCTCCGCTTGGGGAAGCGGCCGTCTTCACGGCTCGGAGGGCGTCAAGCTCCGCCTGCGTGAAGAACTCGGAGTCATCCGCGCTCACCTCTTCGAGGATGTCGCGGATCACGTTCTTGCCGCCGGCGAGCCGGCGCGCGAGCTGGGTCGTGAAGTATTCGAACCGCTCCTTGCCGAGGGCGCGGGCCGCATCCTGATCGGCGTTCGGCAAGGGCGGCGTCACCGTCAGGAAGAAGCGGATGTAGAGGGCAAGCGTCTCGGCCGTGATCGAAAGGTTACGCTCCAGCCGCTCATATTGCCGCGTCAGCCGGTCGAGCCGCCGGATCAGCGCCCCGTCGCGCTGATCATCGAATTCCCTGGAGAAGAAGCCGAGAAGTGCCGCCTCCACCACTGCCGCCTTGGTGACGCCCGGCCGTTTGGCGGCGATCTCGACCTTCTCGAAGAGCTCGTGGGCGACATGGACGTTGAGACGGGGTTTCATCGGCGCACCCCTCAAAAGCTCGGGATCAGGTCGTCGTCGGCCTGGTCCATGGCGTGCGCGCGTTGGACCGTCGCCGCATTGCGTGCGAGTTGCTCCATTCGCTTGGCGTCATTGGGATCGAAGTCGTCATCAAGCAGACCGGCGTCGGGCGCGCGGTCGGGCTCTGCCTTCGCCGACGTTTCGCCCGTCAATCCGGGATGGCGCCTCAGACCGCTATCATCGTCCTGTTCGCCGGAGACGAGCTCCGACCAAGCCTTGATCAGGTCGGCGTGTGGCGCGCGCACCAGACCCGACCAGTCGTCAGCCCGCGGCTGCGGACGATCCGTATAGGGACCGTCCGCCACGAGCGCGGGCGGGGGAAGCACCCGGCCCGTGAAGTTGGCGTCCTCGTAGTAGCGCAGCTTCTGAGCCCGGATCGGCGGCTGGCCCGAGACCATGACGATCTCTTCATCGTCCGGGAGCTGCATCACCTCGCCGGGGGTGAGCAATTGCCGCGCCGTTTCCTGACGCGAGACCATGACGTGCGCAAGCCACGGCGCGAGCCGGTGACCTGCGTAGTTCCGCTGGGCGCGCAATTCTGTCGCCGTTCCGAGGGAGTCCGAGATGCGCTTGGCGGTGCGCTCGTCATTGCTCGCGAAGGCGATCCGCACATGGCAATTGTCGAGGATGGCGTTGTTCTCGCCATAGGCCTTGGAAATCTGGTTGAGCGATTGGGCGATCAGGAAACTACGGATGCCGTAGCCGGCCTTGTAGGCGAGCGCGCTCTCGAAGAAGTCGAGCCGTCCCAAGGCCGGGAACTCATCCAACATCATCAGGAGCTGGTGGCGGCGTTGCTCGTCGTCAGCGCCCTGCAGGCGCTCCGTCAGCCGGCGGCCGATCTGATTGAGCACGAGGCGCACAAGCGGCTTGGTGCGCGACAAGTCCGAGGGCGGAACGACGAGGTAGAGCGAAACCGGGCGCTCCGCATCCACAAGATCGGCGATACGCCAGTCGCACCCGCTCGTCGTCACCGCCACGGTCGGATCGCGGTAAAGCCCAAGGAACGACATAGCGGTGGACAGGACGCCCGACCGCTCATTGTCGCTCTTGTTGAGAAGCTCGCGGGCGGACTGCGCGACGACGGGGTGAACCTGCGGCGCGTCGTCCGTCCCGAGATGATTAGTGCTCATCATGACGCGAAGCGTCCGCTCGAAGCTCCGCGACGGGTCCGACAGAAAGGCGGCAACGCGGGCGAGCGTCTTTTCTTTCTCGGCGTAAAGGACGTGGAGGATCACGCCGACCAGCAGCGAGTGGCCGGTCTTCTCCCAGTGGGTGCGCCGCTCAAGACTGCCTTCGGGGTCGACTAGGATATCGGCTATGTTCTGGACGTCGCGGACCTCGAACCGGCCTTTGCGTACTTCAAGGAGCGGGTTGTAACGGGCGCTCGCCGGATCGGTCGGATTAAACAGCAGGCAATGGGAGAACTTGCCGCGCCAGCCGGATGTGAGCTGCCAGTTCTCGCCTTTGATGTCGTGGATCACCGCCGAATGCGGCCAGGACAGGAGCGTCGGGATGACAAGCCCGACGCCCTTGCCGCTTCTCGTTGGAGCGAAACACATGACATGCTCCGGCCCGTCATGACGCAGATAGCGGCCCTTCAATCTGCCGAGGAAAACGCCCGCCGGATCGAACAGGCCAGCCTTCTCGACTTCCCGCCGCGTCGCCCATCGCGAGGAACCGTAAGTCGTAACGAAACGGTTCTGCCGCGCACACCAGAGCGAGCCGGCGATGGCGACGACGACGCCGAGGATGCCGCCCGTCGCCGCCATGACGCCGGCGCGGTTGAAAAGGTCCGGCGCATAAGGTTCGAAGGCGTACCACTGATCCTCCCCCAGTGAAGTGGTCCTCCGCTATGTTTAGGAAAACGGAGGATAGAGATAGCGAACAAGCGACCAACGCCCGAAGAGATTGTCACGAAGTTACGGCAGGTTGAGGTTTTGATGGGGCAAGGAATGCCGCG
>JAKSBE010000305.1 GCA_022361275.1 Kiloniellales bacterium | reverse complement strand
GCCGATCAACGCCCAGGGCGCCTCGGGGAGCAGCGCCGAAGTCAGGACGGCGCCCGCCGGCGGGGCCATCGTCAGCGCAGCGCAGCCGGCCCCGGCCACGGATCGGTCCGCCGAAGCGCCACTGGAGCTGACCGAGCCGCTTCGCCGGGAAGCCGAGGAAACGGCCGTGGCGACGGGCGACGCGGCGGGCGACGCGGCGGGCGCCGAGCAACCGGCAGGCGAAGCCTTCATCGCACCGCAACCGATGGATCCCGGCCAGCAGGCGTCGAGCGTGACCGTCCAGGCCAAGCCCTTCGCCGCGGCCGACGTGGTCAATGCGCCCAAGGCCACGCCGCCGAGCGAGGCCCCCGCGGTCACGCAGGCGCAGGGCCCGGCCGCTGCGGGCGCCCTGGTCGAAAGCCGGGCCGTCGGCGATCCGGTGTCCCCGGCCACCCGCAGCCGGGCCCAGGCGATTCTGGCCCGCATGAGCGGTGCGGCACGGGCCCTCCAGGCCGCCGCCCAGGGCCACGATTCGACCATGCTCAACGCCCAGCCTCAGCCTCAGCCTCAGGCTCAGGCTCAGCCGCAAGCGCAGCTGCAGCCGCAGGTTCAGTTGCAGCCGCAGTTTCAGGTGCAGATCCAGCCCCAGCCGGCGGCGCCCGAAGCGCCAAAGGTCGAGAGCCGGCCCCAGGCCCGGGTCGAGGAAAAAGTTCCTGACCAAGCCTCGAACGAAGGCCAGCCGCGCTTGACCGGATTAGATCCGGCCGACCGGCCGTCGAACAGCCCGGTCGACGACGACCTGCTGGATATACCGGCCTTCCTTCGCCGACAGGCCAACTAGCCTCCAACTGTCGGCGAGAAGGTCCGGCCAAAGCCTTCCGGGAGGAGCGTCCCCCGCTCCTCCCGGAAGTGCTTCCGCAGCATGGCGCCCGAAGCCCCCCCCTTTGGACCCACTTTCTGCCTCCGCTAACGGACATGCCCGGCGCTTGAGGGCAGAGGGCAGTCAACCTATAGTCCCAGGCGGGGCGGACACGGCAGGAATGGCCCTTGGGAGACTTCATCGGATGTCCGGTTCGACAAAGAGGCTTTTGCGCTCGAAAGGCCTTTTGCGCTCGAAAGGCAAGGGCCTGCGCGCCCTGGGCGCCGCGGCGGCCCTCGTCATGGCCGCGGCCTGCGCGTCCCAAGACGACGAGTTCAACTACGTCGAACGGCCGGTCGAAGAGCTCTACAACGAGGCCATGGACACGCTTCAGAGCGGCAACAACCGGCAGGCCGCGAAGCTCTTCGACGAGGTCGATCGCCAGCATCCCTATTCGCCCTGGGCCTCCAAGGCCCAGCTGATGTCGGCCTACGCCTATTACCTGGAAAACGAGTACGCCGACGCCATCGCCGGCCTGGACCGCTTCATCCAGTTGCACCCAGGCAACGCCGACGTCGCCTATGCCTACTATCTGAAGGCACTGTCCTACTATGAGCAGATCTCCGACGTCGGCCGGGACCAGAAGATGACCAGACTGGCGCTTGAATCCCTCCAGGAGCTGACCCGCCGCTTCCCCGAAAGCAAGTACACCCGAGACGCCAACCTGAAGGTCGACCTGACCCGGGATCACCTGGCAGGCAAGGAGATGGCGGTCGGACGCTTCTACCAGAAGCGCGGGCACTATCTCTCGGCCATTAACCGATTCCGAACGGTCGTCGAGGAGTATGAGACCACCTCGCACACGCCCGAGGCCCTGCATCGCTTGGTCGAGTGCTATCTGGCGCTCGGCATCCTCAACGAGGCCCAGGAGACCGCCGCCGTTCTCGGCTACAATTACCCGGGAAGCGAATGGTACGAGGACAGCTTCGGCCTTCTCACGGCGGCCGGACTTGGGGTCCAATAGCGCGGCGCGGACCCGGCGGCAGACCGCAACGGCGCCACTTGGCCAACCGAGACGCCCCGACTGAGACGCCCATGCTTGTCAATCTTTCGATCCGCGATGTCGTTCTGATCGACAAGCTGGATCTTTCCTTTCATGGCGGGCTCTGCGTCCTCACCGGCGAGACCGGCGCCGGCAAGTCGATCCTGCTCGACGCCCTGGGCTTGGCGCTGGGCGGGCGGGCCGACTCCGGCCTGCTGCGGCCGGGCAGCCGCCAGGCGACGGTCACCGCATCCTTCGACATCGCCGACATCGGGGATCTCGGGGAACTGCTCACGGAACACGGCCTGGGGGCCGAGGACGGGCTCCTGGTCCTGCGCCGCAACCTCGGTGCCGACGGCCGCAGCCGCGCCTTCGTGAACGATCAGCCGGTCTCGGTCAGCCTGCTGCGCCGTCTGGGCGAGAGCCTTGTCGAGGTCCACGGCCATTACGAGCAGCGCGGCCTCCTGGACGCCGCGACCCATCGCGACCTGCTGGACGCCGCCGGCGGCCTGGACGCGGCGGCCCGGGAGGTTGCCATCGCCTGGGAGGCCTGGCGTCAGGCCGGGGAGCTCCAGCGCCAGGAGGAGGCGGAGCTCGCGCAGGCGCGCCAGGACGAGGATTTCCTGCGCCACGCCGTCGCCGAGCTGGAGACCCTGGACCCCCAGCCGGGCGAGGAAACGGCCCTGGCCGAGGAGCGCGCCTTCCTGCAGCACGGCGAGCAGCTGACCGCCGCGGTCGACCAGGCCTTCGCCGAGCTCAACGGCAAGGACGGCCAGACCGGCGCCGAGGAAGCCGTGGGCAGCGCCCTGAGCGCCCTCGAGCGGATGGTCGACAAGGCCGGCGGCCGCCTGGACGAAGTCATCGCCGGCCTGCACCGGGCCGCGGCGGAGCTGCGCGACGCGACCGCCGGCCTGCAGTCGCTGTCCAGCAACCTTGAGCTGGACCCGCAGCGCCTGGAACAGGTCGACGAGCGCTTCTTCACCCTGAAGGACGTCGCCCGCAAGCATGGCGTCGAGGTCGACGCGCTGTTGGCCTTGCACGAAGGCCTGGCCGGCAAGCTGGCGAACATCGACACGGGCGAAGAGCGCCTGGCCGAGCTGGCCGCCGCGACCGCCGCGGCGCGCGAGGCCTATCTCGCGGCCGCAGGCGCCTTGAGCCGCCAGCGCGCGGATGCCGCTGCCGGCCTCGACCGCGCGGTCATGGAAGAGCTGCCGCCCCTCAAGCTCGACAAGGCCGCCTTCACGACCCGGCTGGAGCGTCTGGAGGAGGACTCCTGGGGTCCCAACGGCCTGGAGCGCGTCGTCTTCGAGGTGGCGACCAACCCAGGCTCCCGGCCCGGCCCGATCGGCAAGATCGCCTCGGCGGGCGAGCTGTCCCGCTTCCTGCTGGCCCTCAAGGTCGTGCTGGCGCGGGTCAGCCCGCGGCGCAGCCTGATCTTCGACGAGGTGGACAGCGGCATCGGCGGCGCGACCGCGGCCGCGGTCGGCCAGCGCCTGGCGCGCTTGGCCGGGGACCGTCAGGTCCTGGTGGTCACCCACAGCCCCCAGGTCGCGGCGGTCGGCAACCACCACCTGCGGGTCCGCAAGGACAGCCAGGGCGAGCTCGTGGCGACCGAGGTGGCGGAGCTGGCGGCCCAGGACCGCCGGGAGGAGATCGCCCGCATGCTCTCGGGCGAACAGGTCACGGAAGAGGCGCGGGCGGCGGCCGACCGCCTCATGGGGGCCGCCTGACCGCGGGCCGCCCGGAGCCTGGGGCGGCGATCGCATGGCCGGGGGGAGCGGCCCAGTATCCAAGACATGACCAAGACATACGCTGAGATCCCGGTCGACGACCTGACCGAGGCGCAGGCCGAGGTCGAGCTGGCCCGCCTGGCCGAAGACATCCGCTACCACGACAAGCTCTATCATCAGCAGGACGCGCCGGAGATCTCCGATGCCGACTACGACGCCCTGCGCCGCCGCAACGACGGGATCGAGGCCCGCTTTCCCGCCCTGATCCGGGACGACAGCCCGAACAAGAGCGTCGGCGCCGCGCCGGCCGCCGGCTTCGCCAAGGTCACGCATCGCTTGCCGATGCTGTCCCTGTCCAACGCCTTCACCGCCGAGGACGTCGCCGACTTCCTGGGCCGCATCCGCCGCTTCCTGGGCCTGGAGGAGAGCGAAGCCGTCGACGTCGTGGCCGAGGCCAAGATCGACGGCCTGTCCATGTCCCTGCTCTACGAGGACGGCCGTCTGGTCACCGC
The DNA here is from genome assembly GCA_022361275.1 of Kiloniellales bacterium. Classification (GTDB taxonomy): domain Bacteria; phylum Pseudomonadota; class Alphaproteobacteria; order Kiloniellales; family JAKSBE01; genus JAKSBE01. Next base: position 16,240 of record JAKSBE010000305.1, on the reverse strand, counting down.
CGCGACCCGCGGCGACGGCGCGGTCGGCGAGGACGTGACGGCCAACGTCCGGACCATCAAGGGCCTGCCGGAGACCCTCAAGGGGGCGGCGCCCAAGGTGATCGAGGTGCGCGGCGAGGTCTTCATGCGCCGCGACGACTTCCACGCCCTCAACGCCCGCCTGGCCGAGGCCGAGAAGGCCAAGACCTTCAAGAACCCGCGCAACGCGGCGGCGGGCTCGCTGCGCCAGAAGGACCCGAGGATCACCGCCGAGCGCCCCCTGCACTTCCTCGCCTACGCCTGGGGCGAGACCTCGGAGCCCCTGGGCGAGACCCAGTGGCAGGCGCGCGAGCGCCTGGCCGGCTGGGGCTTCGAGATCAACGAGCCGGCCCGGCTCTGCCACGGCCTGGAGGATATCCTGGAGTTCTACGACCGGGTCCAGGGCGAGCGGGCGGAGTTGGCTCACGACATCGACGGCATCGTCTACAAGGTCGACCGCCTGGACTGGCAGGAGCGCCTGGGCTTCGTCAGCCGGGCGCCGCGCTGGGCGACGGCGCACAAGTTCCCGGCCGAGCAGGCCGAGACCCTGCTGCGGGAGATCTCGATCCAGGTCGGCCGCACCGGGGCGCTGACCCCGGTCGCCAGCCTGGAGCCGATCACCGTCGGCGGCGTCGTGGTCTCGCGCGCCACCCTGCACAACGAGGACGAGATCAAGCGCAAGGACATCCGCGAGGGCGACCACGTGATCATCCAGCGCGCCGGCGACGTGATCCCCCAGGTGGTCTCGGTGGTCCTGGCCAAGCGCCCCGGAGACAGCCGGCCCTACGCCTTCCCCACCACCTGCCCCTGCCCCCTGGCGACGCCGGTGGTCCGGCCGGAGGGCGAAGCCGTGGCCCGCTGCAGCGGCGGTCTGGACTGTCCCTACCAGCAGGTCCGCCGCCTGATGCACTTCGTCAGCCGCGACGCCTTCGACATCGAGGGCCTGGGGGTGGAGAACATCCAGGAGTTCTGGGACGCCGGCCTGATCAAGGCGCCGGCCGACGTCTTCCGGCTCGGGAACCACCGCGAGGCGATCCTGGCCCGCGAGCGCTGGGCCGAGCAGTCGGTCGCCAACCTGCTCAAGGCGATCGAGGACCGGCGCCGCATCGGCCTCGACCGCTTCATCTACGCCCTCGGCATCCGCCAGGTCGGCCAGTCCACGGCCCGGCTCCTGGCCCGGACCTACGGCGAGCTGGCGACCTGGCAGTCCGCGATGATCCAGGCGGCGCAGGAACGCGCCGCCGCGCCGGAGGCGAAGAAGCCGGCCGAGATCGGCGAGGCCTACGCCGATCTCTGCGACGTCGAGGGCATCGGCATGAACGTGGCCGACGACATCGGTGCCTTCTTCCGCGATCCGCACAACCGGGCGGTGGTCGAGGACCTGGCGGCGGAGCTCGAGGTCGAGGCGGTCGCCGCGGCGGCGGCCGATTCGCCGGTCGCCGGCAAGACCGTGGTCTTCACCGGCACCCTGGAGACCATGACCCGCAGCGAAGCCAAGGCCCGCGCCGAGGCCCTGGGCGCCAAGGTCTCCGGCTCGGTCTCCAAGAAGACCGACATCGTGATCGCCGGCCCCGGCGCCGGCTCCAAGGCCAAGAAGGCCGAGGAACTGGGCATCGAGACCGTCAGCGAGCAGGAATGGCTGGAGAGGATCGGCGCAGGCGGTTGATGGGCTTCGCCTGATGTCGCCTTCTCTCCCTATGTCATCGCCGGAGCGCGTCCGCGCGGCGCTGCGCGCGATCCGGCGATCCATCGCGCCGCGGCACCCCTGGATGCCCGGGTCAAGCCCGGGCATGACAGGCTATGATGTGGGAGAATCGAGATGGACGACCTGGGCAGCAAGGAAGCAGCCGCCGAAAACACCCCCGCCCCGCTCACCCTGGCCCACATCGAGGCGGCGGCCGAGCGGATCCGGGGCGCGGTGCGGCGCACGCCGAGCCTGTCGGCGGCGCCGCTGAAGGACTCCCTGCCGCTCGGCGAGCTGGTCCTGAAGCTGGAGAACCTGCAGGTCACCGGCTCCTTCAAGGCGCGCGGCGCCAGCAACACGCTCTTCAGCCTGCAAGAGGACGAGATCCGGCGCGGCATCGTCACCGCCTCGGGCGGCAACCACGGCCTGGCCGTGGCCTACGCCGGCTGGCGGGCCGGCACCCGGGCGGTGATCTACCTGCCCGCCTCGACCCCGGCGGCCAAGGCCGAGAAGCTGAAGGCCTGGGGGGCGGAGGTCGTGGTCGAGGGCGCGGTCTGGGACGACGCCAAGGACGCCGCGCTCGGCGTCGCCGAGGCGGAGGGCCTGACCTTCATCCATCCCTTCGCCGATCCCAGGGTCATGGCCGGCCAGGGCACGGTCGGGATCGAGATCCTGGAGGACGATCCCGGCCTGGACTATCTCTTCGTCGCCATCGGCGGCGGCGGCCTGATCTCGGGCATGGCGACGGCGGTCAAGGCGCTGAAGCCCTCGGTCACCGTGATCGGCGTCGAGCCGACCGGCGCGCCGACCCTGAAGGAGAGCCTCGCCGCCAAGGAGCTCGTCACCCTGCCGGAGATCGCCACCGCGGCCGGCACCCTGGCGCCGCGCCGCTCGGCGGAGGTGAACCTCGAGATCGTCCGCGAGAAGGTCGACGAGATCGTCCTGGTCTCGGACGAGGAGATGCGCGCCGCGGCCCGCAGCCTCTGGTTCGAGCTCGGGATCGCGGCCGAGCTCTCGGGCGCCGCCGCCCTGGCCGCGATCCGGCAGGGCCGGCAGGGCCGCTACGCCCTGCCGAAGGACGCCCGGGTCGGCGCGGTGATCTGCGGCGCCGGCACCGACGGGATCGCATAACCGGCCGACTCGCCCTACACTATAGGCAGAGGCCGGCCCCGACGCCGGGACGGCCGCCCGCGAGACCGAAAGCGATCATGTCGGAAGCCGTGCAAGAGCCGGCGGCGGCACCGGAGCCGTCGCATCTGAAGGGCCTGAACCCGGAGCAGCGCCAGGCGATCGAGAGCCTGGACGGCCCGGTGCTGGTCCTGGCCGGCGCCGGCACCGGCAAGACCCGGGTTCTGACCTCGCGCCTGGTGCAGCTTCTCTGGACCCGCAAGGCCCGGCCCTTCGAGCTCCTGGCCGTCACCTTCACCAACAAGGCGGCGCGGGAGATGAAGGACCGGGTCGGCGGCCTGCTCGGCCGGCCGGTCGAGGGCTGGTGGCTGGGCACCTTCCATTCCCTGGCCGCGCGGATCCTGCGCGAGCAGGCCGAGCAGGCCGGCCTGAAGCCGAACTTCACGATCCTGGACACCGACGACCAGCTGCGCCTGCTGAAGCAGATCCTCGAGGCCGAGGGCTTCGACGACAAGAAGTGGCCGGCCCGGGTGATCCTCTCGGCCTTCGAGCGCTGGAAGGACCGGGGCCTGACCCCGGACAAGGTCTCGGCCGGCGAGGCCGGGGACGTCGCCGGCGGCCGCGCGGTCGAGCTCTACCGTGCCTACCAGGCGCGGCTGCTGGCGCTCAACGCCTGCGACTTCGGCAACCTGCTGCTGCACAACCTGACCCTGTTCCAGGCCGACCCCGAGGTCCTGAAGGTCTACCAGGACCGCTTCCGCTTCCTGCTGGTCGACGAGTACCAGGACAGCAACGTCGCCCAGTACCTCTGGCTGCGGCTCCTGGCGCAGGGCCACAGCAACATCTGCTGCGTCGGCGACGACGACCAGTCGATCTACGGCTGGCGCGGCGCCGAGGTCGGCAACATCCTGCGCTTCGAGAAGGACTTCCCGGGCGCCACGGTGATCCGGCTGGAGCGCAACTACCGCTCGACGCCGAACATCCTGGCCGCCGCCTCCGGCCTGATCGCCCACAACGAGGGCCGCCTGGGCAAGACCCTCTGGACCGAGGCGGAGGCCGATCCGGGCCCGCCGGTGCGCATCCGCGGCCTGTGGGACGGCGAGGCCGAGGCGCGCTTCGTCGGCGAGGAGATCGAGGCCCTGCAGCGAAAGCGGCACTGCCTCTCCGAGATCGCGGTCCTGGTCCGCACCGGCGCCCAGACCCGCGAGTTCGAGGAGCGCTTCATCACCCTGGGCCTGCCCTACCGGGTCGTCGGCGGCCCGCGCTTCTACGAGCGCAGGGAGATCCGCGACGCCCTGGCCTACCTGAGGATCCTCGCCTCGCCCAGCGACGACCTGGCCTTCGAGCGCATCGTCAACGTGCCCAAGCGCGGCATCGGCGACGCGACCCTGCGGCTGATCCACGCCGCGTCCCGGGCCGGCGACAAGCCCCTGCTGGCGGCCGCCGCCGACCTGGTCCAGACGGACGAGCTGCGCCCGGCCGCGCGCCGCAGCCTCGGCGACCTGATCACCGGCTTTGTCCGCTGGCGGCAGCTCACCGATCAGATCCCGCACACCGAGCTGGCCGAGATCGTGCTCGACGAATCCGGCTACACCGCGATGTGGCAGGCCGACCTCTCGGCCGACGCCCCGGGCCGCCTGGAGAACCTGAAGGAGCTGGTCTCGGCCATGGCGGAGTTCGAGAGCCTGGCCGGCTTCCTCGAGCACGTCAGCCTGGTCATGGAGACCATCCAGGGCGAGGGCCAGGACCTGGTCACGGTCATGACCCTGCATTCGGCCAAGGGCCTGGAGTTCGACACCGTGTTCCTGGCCGGCTGGGAGGAAGGCCTCTTCCCCAACCAGCGGGCCCTGGACGAGACCGGGCTCAAGGGCCTGGAGGAGGAGCGTCGCCTGGCCTACGTCGGTCTGACCCGGGCCCGCCGCCAGGCGATCGTCAGCTTCGCCGCCAACCGCCGCCTGCACGGCTCCTGGGCGGCGGCGATCCCCTCGCGCTTCGTCGACGAGCTGCCCCGGGACCACGTCGAGGTCGAGAGCGACGCCGGGCTCTACGGCGCCACGGCCGGCGGCTTCGGCCCGCGGGTCGGCTTCGACGACTGGCAGACCAACCGCTGGTCGCCGGGGCTGGAGCGGGCCCAGCGCAACCGCGACCGCGCCGCGCCCTTCATCGAAGGCACGGCGCGGGTCACCGAGGACTCCGGCCGGAGCTTCGCCCCCCGGGACCGCATCTTTCACCGGAAGTACGGCTACGGGACGATCACCGCCGTGGACGGCGACCGCCTGACCGTCGATTTCGACAAGGCCGGGACCAAGCACGCCTTCGCCGGCTTCGTCGTGCCGGAGCATCTGGCGGGCTAGGAGCCCTGGGATGACGGCAGGCTCCGGCTGGCGTATCGACCTGGCGGTGCCCGCGGCCGCCCAGGCGGTCTTCGAGGCCGTCCTGGAGCCCTACGGCGCCCTGGTGATCGGCCTGCCGGGCGCCGACGGCCTGGTACCGCTGCAGGTCTATCTGCAGGAAGCGCCCGAAGAGGCGGATCTGCGCGCCTGCCTGGCGGCCGCCGCCGAGGCCGCCGGCACCGAGGTTCCGGCGACCCGCATCGCGGCACTGGCGGAGACCGACTGGGTCGCCGAGAGCCAGAGCAACCTGCCGGCGATCCGCGCCGGCCGCTTCTACCTCCACGGCAGCCACGTCACCGCGCCGCCGCCGCCGGCTTCGATCCCGCTTCTGATCGACGCCAACGTCGCCTTCGGCACCGGCCGTCACGAGACCACCCGCGGCTGCCTGCTGGCCCTGCAGGGCCTCGCCAAGGCCGGCTTCCGGCCGCGCCGCCTGCTCGACCTGGGCTGCGGCTCGGGGATCCTGGCCTTGGGCATGGCACGGCTCTGGCGGCGCCCGGTGTTGGCGGCGGACAACGACCCCGCCGCCGTCGCCGTGGCGCGAATCAATGCCCGGATCAACCGGGCCGCAGGTTGGGTGCGCCCGCTGGTCTCGGAGGGCTACAGACACCGCGTGCTGAGGACCGCCGGGCCTTTCGACCTGATCGTCGCCAACATCCTGGCCGAGCCCCTGGCCGGCATGGCGGCCGACCTGCGGGCCAACCTGGCGCCGGGCGGGCGGGCCATCCTCTCGGGCCTGCTGGTCGGTCAGGAACAGCAGGTCTTGAACCCGCACCGGAGCCGAGGCTTACGGCTTCTGGGGCGGTTGCGGCTGAACGAATGGTCGACGCTGATCCTGCGCCGTTGAACGCCGGGCAGGAAAAAGGCGGCCCCGCAGGACCGCCCCTTTCGAGCATCGGCAGAGGGACTCGGCGGACTCAGGCCGCCTTTTGCTCCGCCCTCGGAGCGTTGGCGTTGGCCGCGCCCTGCACCAGGAGGTAGAAGGGCAGCAGCAGGGCGGCACCGAGCTTCACCGTGAAGCCCGGCCGCGGTTCGGCCAGGGCGTTCTCCAGTTGCCAGCTCGGACGCCGGTCCTCGAGCCGGGCGTCGACCATCTCGGCGATGTTCGCCCGCTCGATGCCGATATCGCGCAGAAGGCGGTCGTCCAGCACGGCGAGCTGGGCGATGGCCTGACGCCGGGTCGCGGCACGCCTCAGCTCCGCGCCCAGGCGCCGCAGCCAGCCGGCCGGATAGGGATGGGCGGCCCGGCTGGCCTCCAGGGCGATGCGACCGATCTCGCCGCGCGAGATACCGATGTCGCGCAGCAGGCGATCGTCGAGATCCTCGAGCGCCGCCACCGTGCGCTGGCGGGCGAGGCTGCACCGGACGGCGCAGACCAGGGACCCGACCCCGGAGGCGCGCCACAGCTTGGCCAAGCCCCGTTTGACGTAAATCGCGCGCGCGCGCCGCGCTTCCATAAGAATGCGGTCGACATCCACGACGTCGAAAGCCGACCGGGCCTTCGACCTCTGGATTTCCGCGCGTTCGTTCTCTGACAGGCGGGACATGATTGGTTTACTCCTTGTCTCTAGCCAAATCCCAGCTTGGAAGGAGCTCCCCGAAACACCCGATGGGAGGGTTTCTTCTTCTTGTTGGCTTGAATATACGCGCGCCCCAAAAGCCGGCGGAGCGGTCGTTTTGCACTGCAGCATTGCCGGCCCTGCATGGCTTTCGGCAGCGATCTTGCCCGGCCCGCGGCGGGGCCATATACCAAGGAGTGCTGGTATAAGCTTGCCGTTGCGAACCATCTCAGCCGGAGGCCGGAAGTGCCGGATTCAGCGCCGAACTACGCCGGAGACGCCGAGCTCGACCGCTTGCTGGCCGCCGCCGGCGCCGACCTGGGCGCCGCGGCGGTCCGCGACATCCTGGCCGGGGTCCTGGCCGCGCCGGAGGCCGAGGATCCCGAGGCCTGGATGGACCTGGTGGCGGAAGCGCGCAGCCCGGAACTCGCGGGCCAGCTGGCAGCCCTGAAGCGGGATCTGGCCGCCGAACTGGACGACGGCCTGGGCGCGGAGGCGGACCACGCCGCCCGGCTGGCCGACCTCAGGGCCGAGCTCGCGCGCCGTGGGCTGCAGGGCTTTCTGGTGCCGCGCAGCGACGAGCACCAGGGCGAATACGTGCCGGCCCGGGCCCAGCGCCTGGCTTGGCTGACCGGCTTCACGGGCTCGGCCGGCGCGGCCCTGGTCCTGGTCGGGAAGGCAGCGGTCTTCGTCGACGGCCGCTACACCCTGCAGGTGCGCCGGCAGGTCGACACCTCGCTGTTCGCCCCGGTCCACCTGGCCGATCAGTCGCTGGCGGACTGGATCGCCGAGCACCTGAAGACCGGAGAGACGCTGGGCTACGACCCCTGGCTGCACAGCGAGGCGCAGGTCAAGGGCCTGCGGGCGGTGGCGGAGAAGGCCGGCGGCGGCCTGGTGCCCTGCGAGAGCAACCCCCTGGACGCGGTCTGGCGCGGCCAGCCGGTGCCGCCGCTGGCGCCGGTTCGCCCCCACGACCTGACCTACGCCGGGCAGCCGGCGGCCGAGAAGCGGGCGCAGATCGGCGCCGGGATCGAGGCGCGCGGCGCCGAGGCGGCGGTCCTCACCCTGCCCGACTCCATCGCCTGGTTGCTGAACGTCCGCGGCGGCGACGTCACCCACACCCCGTTCGCCCTGTCCTTCGCGATCCAGCGCGCCGACGGCGGCACGGCCTGGTTCATCGACGAGCGCAAGCTGACCGCCGCGACGCGCCAGCACCTGGGCAACGCGGTCGCCGTCGAGCCGCCGGAGGCCTTCGGACCGGCGCTGGAGGCCCTGGGCCAGGCCGGCGCGAAGGTCACCCTGGACCCGGCCTCGGCACCGGACTGGGCCTTCGAGCGCCTGCGGCAGAGCGGCGCCAAGCTGATCCCGGGTCCCGATCCCTGCCTTCTGCCCAAGGCGCGCAAGAACGAGGTCGAGATCGCCGGTGCGCACGCGGCCCACCTGCGCGACGGCGCCGCCGTGACCCGCTTCCTCGCCTGGTTGACCGCGGAGGCGTCGGCACGGGCCGGGGAGGACCCGGTGACCGAGATCGAGGCCGAGGAGCGCCTGGCCGCGTTCCGCCGTGAGAACGAGGCCTTCCGCGACCTCTCCTTCGACACCATCTCGGGCGCCGGCCCCAACGGTGCCATCGTGCACTACCGGGTCGACGCGGCGAGCAACCGCGCCCTCGGTACCGGCGAGCTCTACCTGGTCGATTCCGGCGCCCAGTACCCGGACGGCACCACCGACGTCACGCGGACCCTGGCGATCGGCGAGCCGACGGCGGAGATGCGCGACCGCTTCACCCGGGTTTTGAAAGGCCATATCGCGATCGCCACCGCCCGCTTTCCCAAGGGCACCACGGGCAGCCAGCTCGACACCCTGGCCCGGCGGCCGCTTTGGGAGGCCGGGCTCGACTTCGACCACGGCACCGGCCACGGGGTCGGCAGCTATCTCTCGGTCCACGAGGGCCCGCAGCGCATCTCCAAGACGCCGAACCCGGTACCGCTGGAGCCGGGGATGATCGTCTCCAACGAGCCCGGCTACTACAAGGAGGAGGCCTACGGCATCCGCATCGAGAACCTGGTGACGGTCGTGCCGCTGAGCGCGCCGCCGGAGAGCGAGCGCGAGATCCTGGGCTTCGAGACCCTGACCCTCGCCCCCATCGACCGCAGCCTGATCGACGCCTCGCTCCTCGACGGCGCGGAGACCGCCTGGCTGGACGCCTACCACGCCCGCGTGCGCTCGGCCCTGACCCCCGAGCTCGACCCCGACACCGCGGCCTGGCTCGCGGCGGCGACGGCGCCCCTTGCCGGAGACCAGTGACGTGATCAGGACGACCGAACGCCAGGTGCTGCTGCCCAGCGCCACCGGAACCCAGCGCCTGCTGACCCTGCACCGCTACGGCGCGCCGGAGACGCGGCCCAAGGCCTACCTCCAGGCGGCGCTCCACGCCGACGAGACGCCGGGCCTGCTGGTTCTGCATCACCTGATCCGCCTGCTCGACGCAGCGGCCGCGCGGGGCGAGATCACCGGGCAGATCGTGATCCTGCCCTACGCCAACCCGATCGGCCTGGACCAGAACGTCAACGGGTACCACCTCGGCCGCCAGCACCTGGGCGGCGGCGGCAACTTCAACCGCCACTGGCTCGATTTCAGCGACCCCCTGGCGGAGACCCTGGCAGGCCGGCTCGGCCCGGACCCGGAGCAGAACACCGAGGTGATCCGAGGCGCGCTGCGGGCCTTCGTCGCCGGGCGCCGCGAGGCCCTGCCCCCCGATCAGCTCGGCGCCGAACTGATCGACCATCGGCTGCGCCTGGCCCAGGAGGCGGTCGATTCCGACCTGGTGCTGGACCTGCACTGCGACCTGGAAGCCTTGATGCACGTTTTCCTGATCCCGGCCCATTGGCCCGAGGCGCGGGACATCGCCGCCGAACTGGGCTGCCGGGCCGCTTTGCTGGCGGCGGATTCCGGCGGCGGCTCCTTCGACGAGGCCTTCTCCACCCCCTGGACCAAGCTCGCCGCGCGCTTCCCCGAGCATCCGATCCCGGCCGCCTGCCTCTCGGCCACGGTGGAGCTGCGCGGCCGCGGCGACGTCTCCGACACGCTGGCGGAGGCCGACGCCGCGGCCCTGTTCCGCATCCTGCAGCGGCGCGGCTTCGTCGCCGGGGACCCCGGCCCCCTGCCCGAGCCGCTCTGCGGGGCGAGCGACCTGGATGCCGTCGACGTGCTGCGCGCGCCGGCGCCCGGCGTCCTGGCCTACAAGGTGGCGCTGGGCGACGAGGTCAAGGAAGGCGACGTCGTGGCCGAGGTCGTCGACCCGTCGGCCGACCCCGAGGCGGCACGGACGCCGGTCGTGGCCCGCACCGACGGCCTGGTGCTGTCGCGCCACGTGCAGTTCTACGTGACCCCGGGCACCTCGGTCGCGAAGGTCGTCGGCAGCAAGCCGTTGCCGCATCGCAGCGACGGCAACCTGCTGGAGGACTGAAACGCGCCGGAACCCAGGGGTTCCACGGCATCTTCGATGTCATTTGCACACGAAGGATGCTAGAATTATATGGTTAACATGGCGCAACCACTCGGAGGCACGGCCGGACTCGCGCGCGCGTTGGCATTGGCCTTCGTCGGGGTGATCCTTGCGGCCGGGCTGACGTCGATCCCTCCTGTCGCCGCGCGGGCCCAGAGCACCTCCGAAGCCAACCCGATCGACGCGGTGGTCGGAGTCGCGGCCAGGGTGCCGGCGGATGCCCGAACCGCGGAGCACCTGGGCACCGAGCGCGAGGGCTCCGGCGTCGTGATCGGCGCCGACGACCTGGTGCTGACCATCGGCTACCTGATCATGGAGGCCGAGCAGGCCGAGATCCTGCTGCCCGGCGACCGGCGGGTGCCGGCCGACATCGTCGCCTACGATTACGAGACCGGCTTCGGCCTGCTGCGCGCGCTCTCGCCCCTCGGCGTGACACCCATCGCGCTGGGCGAGTCCGGCGAGCTGCAGGAGCAGGCTCGGGTACTGGCCGTCGGCTACGGCAATCCGCCGCAGATCGTGCCGGCAAGGGTCGTCTCGCGGCGGACCTTCGCCGGCTATTGGGAATACCTCCTGCCGGAGGCGATCTTCACCTCGCCGCCGCACCCCGGCTTCGGCGGCGCGGCGCTGATCACCCGCGAGGGCCATCTGGTCGGCATCGGCTCGCTGATCGTCGGCGAGGCGGTCGAGGACGAGGCCCGGCCCGGCAACATGTTCGTGCCGATCGACGCCCTGCGGCCGATCTATGACGACCTGCTGGAGAAGGGCCGAGGCCTCGCCACGTCGCGGCCCTGGCTGGGCGTCTACAGCGAGGAGTTCCGGGGCCACATCGTCGTCACCCGCGTCGCGCCCGGCGGGCCGGCGTCCCGGGCCGGCGTCAAGGCCAATGACGTCATCGCCGAGGTCGCCGGGATACCGGTGGCCACACTGGCTGAGTTCTACCGGGCGATCTGGGCCCAGGGCGAGGCCGGTGCCGAGGTTCAGCTCACCCTGGTAAGCCCAAACGGCATCCGGCCGGTGACCGTGACCTCCGGCGATCGTTACGACTGGCTGAAGCTGGCGCCGACCTACTGAATCCTAAAGCTCTCCCCGCTCTTCCGCCCGGACCTGCTGCAGGGCCCGATGGTAGGCGGGCATGACCTCGTGTTCGTGCACCACCCCGAGAAGCCGCATCTCCTCGACCGAATCGACCACCGGCACGTGGACCTCGCCCGAGGCGCCGTAGACCCTGATGGCGGCCTCCAGGTCGTCGCCGACCTGAAGCACCGTCGGATGGTGCCGGGCGACGTCCAGGGCGACCAGCGCCTCCTCGCGGCTGGTGTCGAAGGCGGCGTCCGCCAGGTCGGAAAAGGTGATGGTGCCGACCAGATGCCCCTCGTCGTCGATCACGAAGAGCTCGCCCCAGGGGGGGGCCCGGACAGGCGCTCGCGGACCTGAACCAGAGGGGCCTGCGCCGCGATGGTCTCGAAGCGCTTGTCGGTGAAGCCGTCGACGGCGATGGTACGCAGCAGGCTGATCTCCTGTCCGCCCTTGATCGTGACCCCCCGCCGCTCGAGCTGCCAGACGAAGAAGGAACGGCCGTGGAGCTGCTGGGTGATCACGCTGGCGATCACCGTGGCGGTCATCACCGCGATGGTCAGGGCGTAGTCGCCGGTCATCTCGAAGACGATCAGGATGGTCGAGATCGGCGCGCCCAGCACGGCCCCGGCCACCGCGCCCATGCCGACCACGGTGTAGGCGCCGTGGCCCGAGGACAGCTGGGGGAAGTCCGAGGTCGTTGCGCCCGAAGCGCTTGAGCCCGCCGAGGATCGACTTCAGTGGCGCGCGGCCCGGCTTGGACGCTTCGGACATCCCGCGCCGTCCCGCGCGCCGCCGCTCAGGCGCCCTGCACCCGCCCGGTCGGCCGGCGGATCACCCGGCCCGCCTCGTCCGGCCAGGGCAAACCGGCATGGCTCGCCATGACCTCGGCCAGCCGGGCTTGGATCTGCGGCGGCATCGGACCGACCTTGCGGAGATTGAGATCGACGTGCAGCGTCATCCACTCCACCGTCGAGGCCAGAAAGCCCGCCTCGGCATGGTACATCCGATGCAGGTAGTGGATCCGCTTCTCGTCGTAACCGAGCAGCTGGGTCGTGAAGCGCAGGGGATCGCCTTCGACGACCTCGCGCTGATAGGTGATGTGCGCCTCGACCGAGAAGGTCGAGGACCCCGCCGCGTCGCGCAACGCTTCGTCGAGCCCGAGATAGTCCAGGAAGGCATCGGTCGCCCGGTCGAAGACCAGGACGTAGTAGGCCACGTTCATGTGACCGTTGTAGTCGATCCAGTCGGGCTCGACCACGGCGCGGTAGATCTCGAGCGGCGCCGGAACGTTCATGACATCTCCCTGGCTGGGAACAGTTCCGCCAGAGAGGCGGAACGGGGCCGCCGCGCAAGATAGTCCATTGGCCGGAAGCGGCAAAGCCGCTAGCGTCAGCCGCCCCGATGCCCGATACGGGACGGCTGGTGCGGGGCGGCTGGTGCGGGGCGGCGCCGACGACGGGAGCGGGGGTGGACGGCAAGGCGATGGTGAGGGTGCTCGAATTCCTCGGCGGCAACGCCATTCCGGCGCTTTTCCTGGGCGTCTTCCTGGGCCTGCTGCTGCCCGACCTGGCGACGCTGGCCCGTCCCCTGCTCGGGCCCTGCGTCGTCCTCCTGCTCTTGGCGACCTTGCTGCGGGTCGACTGGGACGGCGTGCGGCTCTACGTCCGCCGGCCCGGTCTCGGCGTGATGGCGACCGCCTGGCTGCTGATCGCCTCGCCGATCCTGGTCTGGGCGCTGGTCGTGCCGCACGGGCTGCTGCCGCCGGCGCTCGCCACCGCCCTGGTGCTGATGGCCGCCGCGCCGCCGATCCTCGGCGCCACCTCGATCGCCATCATCCTCGGCCTGGACGGCGCCCTGATCATGGTCGTGACGCTGCTGGCCAGCCTGCTCGCGCCGCTGACCATTCCGCCCCTGGCCCTGGCCCTGCTCGGCCTGGAGCTGGAGGTCTCGGTCCTCGAGTTCACCTTGCGCCTTTCGGCCGTGGTCTTCCTGGCCTTTGCCGGCGCGCTGGCCCTGCGGCGCCTGACCTCGCCGGAATGGCTGGCCCGCCGGGCCCGGCACATCGACGGCCTGGTCGTGGTCGTGATGGTCGTCTTCGCGGTCGCGATCATGGCCGGAGTCACGGACACCCTGATCGAGCGCCCCGGCACCGTCGTCCTCTGGGTCGCCGCCGCCTTTCTCGCCAATCCCCTGCTCCAGGCCCTCGGGGCACTGGCCTTCGTCCGGCTCGGGCGCCGCGCCGCGCTGACCATCGGCCTGGCCTCCGGCAACTGCAACATGGGCCTGCTGATGGCCGCGATGCCGGCGGACAGCGACTACGACGTGTTCCTGTTCTTCGCCCTGGCACAACTGCCGATGTATATGCTGCCGGCGGTGCTCTCGCCATTCTACCGCCGGGTCGGGATGCCTCCGGGCACGAACGCCTGACCCAGGCCCGACGGCGCCGCGATGGTGCGGGCCCGGCGGCCCTTTTTGTGACGGGAGGACACTTCTCTGTCGCATTCTCGTCAGAGCAAGCCCGGCTGGCCTTTCGCGCGTCTTTATGATAATGCGATTCCGCGTCCTCTGTTCTCCAGAGGCGGTCGGGTCGCCAGCCGAGGGCAAAGGGAAGCGGCTGGACAACCCGCAAAGGGTGGAGAGCAGTGGAGCCCGGGCCGGCTAGGGATGGCTAGGAGTGCCCGGGGGCGACCTGCCTATTAGGGCCTTGGGGCGGGCAAGGAACAACGATCAGGACGAGAGGAGGCCTATGCGCTTCATTCGAACCTGGCTGGTCGCGGCAATCCTAGCAGCCTCTCTGAGCGCCTGCGCGTCCCAGCCTAAAGAAGAAGATGAACCGGCTCCCGGGTTCCAGGAGATTTCCGACCCGCTGGAGCCCGTGAACCGGACCATTTTCGACCTCAATTTTCTGGTCGACGACCTGCTGATCCGGCCCATCGCCGAACCCTACAGCGAGCTGATGCCGGTGTTCATCCAGGACATCATCCGCAACATCGTCCGTCTGGCCGATACCCCGGTCAACATGGCGAACGCGATCCTGCAGGGCGATGTCGAGGCCATGGAGAACATCACGGCGCGCCTCCTGATCAACCTGACCTTGGGCGTCGGCGGGCTCTTCGATGTCGCCGCCGACAGCGGCTACCCATACCGTAGCGAGGACTTCGGCCAGACTCTGGCGGTCTGGGGCGTCGATCCGGGCTTCTATCTGGTGCTGCCGATCTTCGGCCCGAGCAGCGCGCGCGATGCCGGCGGCAGGGTGGTGGACATCTTCTTCGATCCGCTGACCTATCTCGGCGGCTTCGAACTCGCCGGCATCGATGGCAGATACGACGAGGCGCGGACCGCCAGCCTCGCCAAGACCCTGGCCAACGGCATCGATCTGCGCGCCCGCAACATCCAGTCCCTGGACGACCTGCGCCGGGACTCCGTCGACTTCTACGCCCGGGTGCGCAGCCTCTGGTACCAGAACCGACAGGCCGAGATCCGCAACGGCAGACCGGGGGACGCCCCGCTTCCGGACTTTCCCGACGAATTCCTGGACGATCTGGAGGACGAAGAAGAGGCCTCGGAAAACGCGGCCCCGGAGGGACAGGCGCCGAGCCAGTAGTCTTCGCGCCTCTTCCCGGGGGCGGCCGGAGGTTATGGACACTGGTTTATGGACACTGGTTTATGGACCCTGGGCAGGGAGCCAAGATGCGATGGTCAGGGGGGGACGGCGGCCGCTCGCGACGGCCGTCATGACGTTGTGTTTCCATCTGGCGGCGGCCGGAGCGGCGGCAGCGCAAGGCGAGGATCCCGGCAGCTTTCTGATCTCGCTGAGCCAGCGGGCGATCGCCGAGTTGAGCGATCAGACGATCGGCGAGGCCGAGCGGCAAGAGCGGTTCCGCGGTCTTCTGGAGACCAACTTCGACATGCAGGCGATCGGCCGCTTCGTCCTGGGCGTCTATGCACGCGGCGCCGCGCCCTCGGAGCAGGCGGCATTCCTGGCCACCTTCAAGGAAGTCCTCGCCCAGCGCTTTCTGCCCTACTTCAGGGACGACCGCGGCGAGGCGTTCACCGTCGACGAGGTCAAGCCCGATCCGGCCAACCCCAGGCTCAGCCTGGTGATCTCGAACATCACCCTGGCGGACGGCAACCAGCTGCCGGTGGGCTGGCGGATCCACCGCGGCGAGGACGGCTTCAAGATCATCGACGTAGTCGCCGAGGGAGTCAGCCTGGCGATCACCTTCAGGTCCGAATACACCTCGGTCCTGAAGCGCTCCAGCGGCGACCTGCCGGGCCTGACCGCCGAGCTACGGACGAAGCTCGCCAGCGGCAGCTTCACGCCCGAGCGGGACTGAACGCCGCCGTCAGGTCCTAGAGCAGCTTGAGGCCAATTAAACGCAGTTCGATCTAAGGTGCCGACCCTATACCAAGGAGCGCTGATAATGACCCATTTGATGGCGCTCCTTGGTATTAGCGGGTCAGGGGCTTGTACTTGATCCGGTGCGGGCGGTCGGCTTCGTCGCCCAGGCGGCGCCGACGGTCGGCCTCGTAGTCCTCGTAGTTGCCCTGGAACCAGACCACCTGGCTGTCACCCTCGAAGGCCAGGATGTGGGTCGCGACGCGGTCGAGGAACCAGCGGTCGTGGCTGATGATCAGGGCGCAGCCGGCGAAGTCGTCCAGCGCCCCCTCCAGGGCGCGCAGGGTGTCGACGTCGAGGTCGTTGGTCGGCTCGTCCAGCAGCAGCACGTTGGCGCCGGACTTCAGCATCTTGGCCAGGTGGACCCGGTTGCGCTCGCCGCCGGAAAGCTGCCCCACCTTCTTCTGCTGGTCCGGCCCGCGGAAGTTGAAGGCGCCGACGTAGGCGCGCGAGGGCGTGGTCTTCTTGCCGAGCTCG
>JAKSBE010000106.1 GCA_022361275.1 Kiloniellales bacterium | reverse complement strand
GCCTGCTCGGGCGGCAGCGTGAACTTGCCGGTCGCCTTGTCGTATTCGACATAGTTCGACGCGGCATGGGCCGACAGCCATTCGCGGACATAGCGCTCGGCTAGACCGGTGGCGTCGGCGAGCTCGGTCGAGGTCATGGGGCCTTTCTCTTGCAGCGCGCGGTAGAGACCGAGATTGCCACCGATGCGAACGAGCCCGGTACTGTAGGCGCCGCCCAGATCGTTGAGCATCTGGCCGACGAACTCGTTGAGCTTGGTCTCGTCGAGGGCTCGGGCCTGCGGGTTGATACTGTTCATGGTCGGTCTCCTGTTGAGGGGTCGTACGGATGAGGGATCGAGTGATCCCTGCTTCAGGTCATTGTGGGGTCGGTCACTGGGTCGCGGTCCGGCTGCGTTGAACGTGGCGGCCCTGGCGGGCAACGGCCGCGAACGCGACCTCGCCGGCGCTCAGACCGATGTCGGCAAGCGTGCGTGCGCCCGGGTTGCGGACCGGAAGGTCCTTGGCCCAGGCGGTCGCGATCGACACGGCGGCCCGACGGGTGGCGCGCGCCACTGTGCGCCAAAGGCCGGAATGCGACGCCCGACGCTCAAGTTGCGGCCGTCGCGGGGCTAGTCGAGTGGCGGTCATGATTTCGTCTCCTTGATCGTGAGGTCGGCCGACGGCGCTCCCTAACTTGGCGGCGACCTTAGGGACGTCTGCGCGGACACGCTTGGAGACGGCTTGGAGATTTCGTGGATATTTTCTAGACTCGCCGACGAATAACGGCGCAGAAGACCATCGCGAAAGATGGCTACGGAGACCGGGGTCTCTCGTATCAGAGGCAGCGGGGCGGCATGATCTACCGGTTTGGCGATTGTGAGCTCGACACCGATCGGCGCGAGTTGAGGCGCGATGAGGTCGTGCGGCCGATCGAGCCGCAGGTCTTCGCCGTGCTCGCCTTCCTGATCGAGAATCAGCACCGCGTCGGCAGCAAGGACGAGATCCTCGAGACCGTATGGGACGGCCGGATCGTGTCCGATTCGGCGCTCAGCAGCCGCATCAAGGCGGCGCGCCAGGCGATCGGCGACGATGGCCGCGCGCAGGCGCTGATCCGCACCGTGCACAAGACCGGGTTCCGGTTCGTCGGCGAGGTCGACGAGGTGCCGGCGGACGGCCCATCTGGCGGACGCGTTGCGGCCGCGGAAGCGGGGCCGGACCCGGCGGGTTTGCCATCGCTCGACATGAGCCTGCCGGAAAAGCCCTCGATCGCGGTGCTGCCGTTCCGGGTCCTGGGCGATCCGAGCATGCGGCATGTCCTGGCCGACGGGCTGACGCGCGACATCATCACCCGTCTCGGACGGCTGCGCTGGCTGTTCGTGACCGGGCAGGGCTCGGCATTCCGGTTCGGGGACGACACCGACATCGGCGAGGCGGCGCGGCGGCTGGGCGTGCGCTATGTCGCGCATGGCACGGTGCAGCTCGCCGACGCGCAGGTCCGTGTCAACGCGGCGCTGACCGACGCCGTTGCCGGCGGCGAGATCTGGGCCGAGCATTACGACCGGGCGCTCGACGATCTCTTCGTCATTCAGGACGAGATCGCCAACTCGATCGTCGCCATGCTCGAGACCGAGATCGAGCGCGCCGAGCAGGCGCGTGCCCTCCGCCTGCCGATCGACGGGCTCGACGCGTGGAGCGCCTATCAGCGGGGCTGCTGGCACATCTATCGCTACACCGAGGCCGACTACGAGGCGGCCGAGGCGCTGTTCAACCAGGCGGCGGAGCTCGATCCGAGCTCACCGCGGCCGCTCACCGGGCTCTCGTTCGTGCACTGGCAGCGGGCCTTCCTCAGTCGGGATGCCGACCGCGAAGCGGAGGTCGCGAAGGCCTTCGACTATGCGCGCCGCGGGCTCGCGCTCGATCCGCGCGATCCGCAGGCGCACTGGACGCTCGGCCGGTCGTTCATCCTGTGCCAGGATTTGGAGCAGGCCATCCCCGAGCTCGAAACGGCGGTCGACCTCAACCCGAGCTCGGTGATGGCGCTCTATTCGCTGAGCTGGTCGCTGCTGCTGAATGGCGAGAACGCGCGCAGCAACACCTACGCGCTCGAAGCCCAGCGGATCAGCCCGTTCGATCCGATGCGCTATGCCGTGATCGCGGTCCAGGCGTCGAACGCCGGGCTGATAGGCAACCACGAGGAAGCGGCCGACCTGATGGATCGCGCGGCGCAGCAACCCAACGCGCACTACCACATCGACGGGCTGGCGGCGTGCAAGACGGAGATCGTCGGACGGACCGAGCGGGCGCGGGTCCACGCCGCCAACCTCTTGCGCAAGCGACCGGACTATACGATCGCCGATCACCTAAGGGCGTTCTACTACCCGGATCCGGACTATGTGACGCTGGTGCGCGGCGCGCTTCAGCGTCTTGGCATTCCCGACTGACGCCCGCGCGACCGTGCGATGCGGTCGCGATCGCCTATTTGACCTGCTTGATCGCGCTGTACTGGCCGCGTGTCGTCAGGGTGACGGTCACGTCCTTCTTGCCGCGATTGCGCCAGAACCAGCCGTGACTGCCGTCGAACGCGGCCGTCAACGTTCCCTCGGCGCCGGGGACGCCGCGGCCTTTCTTGTAGCTCTTCTTCCGCCCACTGCCGTCGCCATGGAGGTCGTAGTTCACGACGCCGCTGGAGACGGTCCAGGCGAAGGCCACCTTGGCGCCCTTCTTCATGGTCATCTTCACTTCTTTGCCCTCGGCGGGCTTGAGCGTGATGGTGAGCTTGTCGGAGCGGCCTGCCGGTCGCGTTTCCGCGGCGGCGGAGCGGATGAACAGCTCGGAGAAGATGCGGCCGGCCAGGCTCGAGCGCGGCTGCGCCCCGGGCGTGGCGGCGGGATTGTCGCTCTTGGGGGTGGCCTTTTTGTCCTCTTCGGCTTCCTTGGCAAGTTGGGTCTTGATCTCACCCATCTCGGCGAGGCCGAGGAAGCGGCCGATGCCGGTGGGATCGATCGCGTACTCGGCCGGGAGCACGATGGTGACCAGGATGACGATGGCCGAGATGATCGCGATGATGGTCGAGCGAAGAAGCCGTTTCGTCGTCGGCAGATCGGCGTGCTTGGGCGGTTCGGCGTTGTACATCGGCGAGGGTTCCTTCAAGCGGTGGTGGAGACGGCCCAGCCGGTGAGCTGAAACCCGATCAGGACGAAGCCCGCGGTCATGAGGACCACGTTGGCGGTGTAGGCGTGCCGCAGGAACCCGCCGCTGCGCCGCCAGTAGCCCATGACGATCAGGATGACGGCGAGCGCGAGGATCTGCCCGACCTCGACGCCGACGTTGAAGGCGATCAGGTTCGCCAGGAAGCCGTCGGGCGAGACGTCGTACTCGATCACCTTGGTCGCGAGACCGAAGCCGTGGAACAGGCCGAAGATCACCGTCGCGGCCTTGGTGTTCGGCTGGAAGCCGAACCAGCGTTGGTAGGCGCCCATGTTGTCGAGCGCCTTGTAGACGACCGAAAGGCCGATGATCGCGTCGATGATGTAGCTGTTCACCCCGACGTTGATGAGCACGCCGAGGATCATCGTCGTCGAATGGCCGATCGCGAACAGGCTGACGTAGATCGCGACGTGCTTCATCCGGTAGAGGAAGAAGACGACGCCGAACAGGAACAGGATGTGGTCGTATCCCGTCACCATGTGTTTGGCGCCGAGATAGAGGAAGGGGATGAGATGAATCCCCGTGACCTCCTGGATGTAGCCCTTGTCGCCGAGCGTGACGGCATGGGCGAGGGCTGTTTCCACCCAAGCGAGAGAGAGCGCGACGGCGAGCAGGAGCATGGGCGCGCGCCGCGCGCCGAACCCCCGTCCGCGTGGCGCGGCCGGTAGACATGTCATTTGATAATCCTCGTCTGAACGGTCTGACGATGAGCCGGTAAGGCCGGGTTCCAGGTTCCGTTCAGACGGGGCGGGGCGGGCGTCTCGGCCCTTCCGGCGTCAGGTGTCGGAAGACTTCGCTAAACGCGCAGTGCGCCTCGCCGGGAAATGGCTTCAGAGCCCTGGCCGCTTGGCAAACCAAGGCGTGAAGCTGGTGGTCGTGGTCCGCCGGATTGTGGCCCCCAGGCGATCCGCCTGGGCGGTCGTCGCCGTCTTCGTCATGGCCGTGACCGTGGTCATGGGCATGACCGTGCGCGGCTATCCCCTCAGCTATCTCTGCGGCCATCGAGGCGGCGAACTGATGCGCCGCGGGACCGTGTGTCAGGATCACGACAAGGGGAGCAACCACCAGCGCAAAGACGGTCGTCAGCACGATCATGCGGCGTGCCGGATGCCATGCCCTGCGATGGAAGGGCGTCTTGCCCATGCGCTGCGGTCTCTCATGTTGCCATATCCCCCTGGGGGGGATATTGAGTGTTTATGACACATTCCCATCGGCACGCAACCCATCCCGGTATCGTCAAGCGGCTGAAACGTGCCGACGGCCATCTGCGTCATGTCATCGGCATGATCGAGGACGGTCGGACTTGCGTCGACATCGCGGTGCAGCTTCAGGCTGTTGAGAAAGCGGTGGTCGCCGCCAAGCGCACCCTCATCCACGACCATATCGATCACTGCCTTGGCGTCGGCGGTGAGTCGGACCTCGCCGAGATGAAGGCGCTCGCCAAGCTGCTTTAGGCGCAGGAGCCTAGCCCGGCATGCTCAGCGTTCTGTCCAACCGCACCTACCGTCATCTCTTCGCCGCGCAGGTCATCGCCCTCGTCGGCACCGGACTCGCGACCGTGGCGCTGGGGTTGCTGGCGTGGGATTTGGCCGGCGGCGACGCCGGCCAGGTTCTGGGAACGGCGCTGGCGATCAAGATGGTCGCCTATGTCACGCTGTCCCCGGTGGCGCAGGCTTTTGCCGATCGGGTCTCGCGGCGGACCATGCTGGTGGCGCTCGATCTGATCCGGGCGGGCGTCGCGCTGGCGCTGCCTTTCGTGTCCGAGGTCTGGCAGGTCTATGTGCTGATCTTCCTGCTTCAGGCGGCTTCGGCGGGGTTCACGCCGGCTTTTCAGGCGACCATTCCCGACGTGCTTCCGGATGACGAGGACTACACCAACGCGCTGTCGCTCTCGCGGCTGGCCTATGACCTGGAAAGCCTGCTCTCGCCCATGCTGGCCGCCGTCTTGCTGACGGTGGTCAGCTTTCCGGTTCTCTTCGGCGGCACGGTGACCGGCTTCATCGCTTCGGCGGCACTGGTTCTGTCGGTCACGCTACCGGGGCCGCGGCCGGCCGGGGAGCGGGGCGTCTGGACGCGCATCACCCGCGGCAGCCGGATCTATCTCGCGACGCCGCGGCTCAGGGCGCTGCTTGCCCTGTCGTTCTCCATCTCGGCCGCCGGCGCGATGGTGATCGTCAACACCGTCGTTGTCGTGCGCCAGGATCTCGATCTGTCCGAAGAGGCCGTCGCACTGACCCTTGGCGCTTTCGGCGCCGGTTCGATGATTGCCGCGCTCGGTCTGCCGCGCCTTCTGGAGGAGTTGAGCGACCGGCGCGTCATGACGGCCGGGGCGGCAGGCATGACCCTGGCGCTGGTCGCGCTGGGTATGGCGAGCGCGATCTGGGGCGTTCGGTGGGGCTGGCTGCTGATCGCCTGGTTTCTTGTCGGCGCGGGATATTCGGCGACGCTCACGCCGTCGGGACGGCTCCTGCGCCGCTCAGGACATGCCGAGGACCGCCCGGCGCTGTTCGCCGCACAGTTCGCGCTGTCGCATGCCTGCTGGCTCGTCACCTATCCGCTGGCCGGCTGGCTGCAAAGCGCCTGCGGCAGCGTGACGGCGATGCTCACGCTCGCCGTGCTCAGTCTGGTCGGGCTCGGGGCCGCGTTCGCGCTCTGGCCACGTCACGATCCCGTCGAGATCGCGCATCGTCATGACGACCTTCCGGCCGACCATCCGCATATCGCCGCAGGCCCCCGTCACAGCCATCCCTATGTCATCGACGATCTGCATCCGTGCTGGCCCGAGGACAGGCAGATTGCGCGCAGCGTTTAGGTCGGCAGAGCGGTGCCGGTGCGAGAGGAGGGTCGGCTTTGTCGAAGCTGGCGGTGCCGACGCGATCGAGATTCATCGCCAGCAGATGCGGGAAGCGCGCGATCCGTAATGAATGCGCCTTGGCCGGCGCTGACCATGGCGCTCGCCGTCATCTTCCTTGGCGACCGCATCGAGCCCTATCAGGTCGCCGCCTTCGTCATCGTCGCCGTCAGCATCTACGGTCTGCTCGCCGCCGGCCTGCGGAAAGAGTATTCCCTCTAGGAGCAACGACCGCCGCGCTCGCGGCATGGAGCCAGCACATGGATGACCTCGAGCTTCTTGTTGACCTGCATCGGAACGCCGAACGCCAGGGACCGGGCGGGGAAGATGAAACGCGCCTTTCAATCAGGCTGTCGGGTTTGAGCGGAGCGAAAGGCTTGAAGATCGCCGACATCGGCTGCGGGACCGGCGCATCGACGTTCGTTCTTGCGAACGCACTCGATGCCTCCGTGACGGCCGTCGATTTCCTGCCGGCATTTCTCGGCCGACTCGACATCGCCGCGCAACGAAAGGGCCTCGGCGAGCGGGTCACGACACTCGCCGCTTCGATGGATTCGCTTCCCTTCGAAGAGTGTTCCTTCGACGCGATCTGGTCCGAAGGCGCAATCTACAACATGGGATTCGAAAATGGGATCAAGGCTTGGCGGTCCTTTCTGAAGCCGGAGGGCATACTGGCCGTGTCCGATCTGACCTGGCTGACTTGCCAAAGACCTTCTGAGGTCGAGCAGTATTGGAATCAGGAATACCCCGAGGTCGATACGGCGTCGGCCAAAATGGCGATCTTGGAAAAACATGGATACGTGCCCGTCGGATACTTCGCTCTTCCCAAACGATGCTGGTTGGACAATTACTACCGCCCGATGCAAGAGCGCTTCGCCAGTTTCCTCTCGCGCGACCGCAACACGAAATCTGCACGCGCTATCGTGAAGGCAGAGGAAAACGAGATCGAGCTTTATGAACGCTTTTCGGCGTTTTTCAGCTACGGTTACTATGTGGCGAGAAAAACCGCGGACTGAACGTTTCCACCGTTTGACTTTGTAAGTTCGTGAAATAGACGCTTTGTCCACGAAACGAGCGTTTGCGGAGGCGTAGCGCTCCGCCGCGTAAACGGGGTGATGGCCGGCCGTCTATTCATTCGCTGTCAGACTACGATAGCATAGCCTGAGAGCACTACGATTGGTCTGAGCAGCCGCTATGGCGGGATGACGTAAAGCATCTTTCGCAGATTTGAGGTGCGGGTTTGGTGGCTCCCGAATCTGGTTAGGTTGGTTCTGCCGGAATCAACAGCCCCAGAGGTAAGGAGGCGCGAAGCGCGGGGCTACGCCCGATGGAAGAGGATAGCACGAAGGCCTTGTCGAACGTCATCCGGATCGACGACGAGCGGATCCAGGAGTGCGCAGCACGGCGCTACGCGCCCTGAAGCACATCGTGCGCGGCAGCGTGGAGGAGGCGCTGAACGCTTTGTTGGATGCGGAGGCGGGACGGCTTGTCGGCGCCGGCCGCTACCAGCGGACGGAGGCCCGCCGAGATACCCGGGCCGGGAGCTACGAGCGCAAGCTTCACATGACGGCTGGCGAGGTGAAGCTGAAGGTACCGAAGCTGCGGCGTCAGACCTTCGAGACGGCGATCATCGAGCGCTACCAGCGCCGGGAGAGCTCGGTCGAGGAGGCCTTGATCGAGATGTATCTTGCGGGCGCCGCGTAGCGGGGCGCTTCGCGCGGTGCGCCGTGTCGAGGACATCACCGAGGCCCTGCGGGGCACGCGGGTCTCGCCCGGGACGGTCTCGAACCTGAACAAGAAGATCTATGCACAGATCGAGGCCTGGCGGATGCGGCCGATCGAGGGCAAGCATCCCTACCTCTATCTCGACGGCATCGTGCTAAAGCGGAGCTGGGCGGGCGAGGTGCGTAACGTCTCGCTCTTGGTGGCGATCGGCGTCAACGCCGATGGC
>JAKSBE010000139.1 GCA_022361275.1 Kiloniellales bacterium | reverse complement strand
GCGGTACGCCTCGTTGGGCGATCCGGGGCGGGGACAGAGTTCGACACTCATGTCGTCGCAAGGCGCGTTGTTGCGTCTCCGCTTGTCGCGTGGCTTAGCCACCAAGCACCTTCCCCCGATCTGGCCCCCGATCTGCCCCCCGATCTGCCCCCCCGATCTGTCCAGGGCTGGCCGATGACGATGCCCGCTCCGATGTCGAAGCGTTGGAAGCCGTCTCTCATGACGTCCGCGAGTCGGTCCGCTTCATTAAGAGCGACCTCGCAACCGCCGGTGACGGTGACATGGGCGGGGACGGTCGACATCTGGCCGTTCCCGTTCAGCACGGGGAGGACCAATCGCTCCATGCCAATCGTGCTCGCTCGCCAACGCCACCAGCATATCGCAAGCCTTGCACATGCCACCTCATTCCGAGCCTCCTGCCCGGGCCTGCGCCAGAAGAGAAACACGACGTCATGCTGGCCCCGAGCCGGGGCCAGCATGACGTCAAGAATCAGGAGTAGCGGTACGGAACGCCGACCTTCTCCATGACGACATTGTACTTCTTGAAAATCTCGACAACGCGTTTGGTGCGATCGCTGATTGAGGCAAGCTCCTCCCAGAAACCTTCGGCGTCGGCGATGACCTGATCCCATTCCTTGGCCGGAATGGTGGTCAATTCCAGCTTGTCGCCATTGACGCGGAGATCTGCTTCGCCCCCCCAGTACCAGACTTGGCGATAGTAGTGCGACTGGTCCATGGTGACGAGGAACAGCTCTTTGAGGTCGTCCGGTACCTTCGCCCAGCTCGCGCTGTTCGCGAAGTAAGAGCCGCACCACGCCCCCGTGACGTTGTTCAGGAGCGCGTACTTGCAGACGTCCGCCCAGCCGACCTCGTAGGCTTCGGTGAAGCCGCACCATGCGACCCCGTCGAGCTCGCCGGTTTGCATCGCAACCTCGACATCCTCCCATGGCACCTCGACCGGGATCAGGCCGTATTTCGCGAGGAAGCGGCCTGCGGTCGGCACGCCGAAGACGCGCAGGCCCGCCATATCGGCGACGGAACGGATCGGCTTATCGACGGTGAAGATGTGGAGCGGGTCCCAGGCGCCGGCGCCGAGCCATTCGACGCCTTCGATCTCTCCATAGGCGTCGGCCCAAATCTCGTCCAAGCCGTAGCGCTGGAAGAGCACCGGCAGATCCAGGCTGTAACGGGTCGAGAACGGGAAGTAGCCGCCGAAGACCGAGATATCGACCGGCGACGCCATCGTCGCGTCGTCCGACTGCACCGCGTCGAGCGTGCCGCTCTGCAGGGCCCGGAACAGTTCCCCGGTCGGCACGAGCTGATCGGCGTAGAAAAGTTCGATCTCCATCTCGCCGTTAGCGGCTTTGTTGAAAGCCTCGATCTGCGGCTTGATCACGTGGGCCCCGAGCGGTGCGCCGGAATAGGTCTGCAAACGCCACTTGATCTTCGACTGCGCTTTCACGATCGCCGGAGCCGCCAGCGCGCCGGCGCCAACGACGCCGGCGCTTGTCAAGAACTTACGTCTACTGGTCATTGTCTTCTCCCTGTTTTGAAACATGAAGGCCTCATCGCTTCGCCCGATTGTCCGAGTTCTCGCTATTTTCCATAGACATAGTTGGGCAACCACATCGCGATCTCGGGGAACGCCATAGTCAGCGCCAGAGCTCCGATCATCACCATTACGAACGGGATGATGGAGACGTAGATGTCCTTTAGTCGGATTTCCGGCGGCGCCATGGCGCGCATCAGGAATAGATTGTAGCCGAACGGCGGCGTCATATACGCGATCTGCGTGGTGATGGTGTAGAGTACGCCGTACCAGATGAGATCGAATCCCAGAACCTTCACCAGCGGCACGTAGAGCGGCGCGACGATCACCAACATTGCCGTATCATCGAGGAAGGTCCCCATCAGGATGAAGGAAAGCTGCATCAGGATCAGGATCGTCCAAGGGTCGAGTCCGAGTTGCTCGGTGAAGAGATCATCGATGGCCTTCACGGCACCGAGGCCGTCGAAGACCGCGCCGAAGGCCAGCGCCGCCAGGATGATCCACATGAACATGCATGAGATGGCGAGGGTTTGACGTACGGAGACCTCGAACACCTCCCGCGTCATTCGCCGCGAGACGATCGCCGCGAGAAAGGCGGCCATCGCGCCGATCGCCGAGCTTTCGACCAAGCTTGTCCAGCCCCCGATGAAGGGGACCATCATCGCCGCGAAGATGCCGAGCGGCAGCACGCCGGCCCGCAACAGCTTCAGCTTTTCGCGCAAGGGCACGTCGCGCTCCTCCGGCGGCAGGGCCGGCCCGAGATGGGGTTGAACGCGGCAGCGGATGGCGATGTAGAGAATGAACATCGCGGCCATCATCAGACCGGGCAGGACGCCCGCGAGCCAGAGCTGACCAACCGGTTGGCGCGCGATCATGGCGTAAAGGACCAGGACCACGGAGGGCGGCACCAGGATCCCGAGGCTCGACCCGGCCTGGATCACGCCGGTCACCATCTGCTTGTCATATCCGCGACGCAGAAGCTCCGGCAGCGCGATGGTCGCGCCGATCGCCATGCCGGCGACCGAGAGGCCGTTCATCGCAGAGATCAGCACCATCAAGCCAATGGTTCCGATGGCGAGGCCGCCGTGGACCGGCCCCATCCAGACATGGAACATCTTGTAAAGATCGTCGGCGAGCTTGCTCTCGGACAGCACGTAGCCCATGAAGATGAACATCGGCAGCGTGAGCAGCGGGTACCACTTCATCAGCTTCATTGCCGATGCGAAGGGAAGGTCGTGCCCACCGGCGCCCCACAGGGTCAGCGCCGCGAGCGCGGCGATGCCGCCAATGGCGCCGAAGACCCGCTGACCAGTCATCAGCATCAACATCATCGACGCGAACATGAGAATGGCGATGACTTCATATGACATCGCTCGGCTCCCGGATCGGCGTTCCGCGCAGCGTCGCAACGTCTTTGATGAGTTGGGAGACCGCCTGCAGCAACATCAGGAAGATGCCGATGCACATGACGAGCTTGATTGGCCACAGGAAAGGGCGCCACAGGCTTGGGCTGCGCTCATTGTATTGGAGCGCGTAGGAAACCGAGTCGATCCCCCCCCAGAGCAGCACGACCAGATAGAAAATGAGCAAGAGCACGGTGAAGCTGTCGAACCAGGCTTTACGCCGGACCGACCAGCCGCCGTAGAAAAGGTCCATGCGTACGCTGGAGCCGAGCTGGATCGAATACGGGCCGCCCAAGAGATAGTAGGCCACCAGCCCGAACTGCGCGACCTCGAGCGTCCAGAACGCCGGAACGACGAAGGCGGCTTTTGAGACAGTCGACCAGAGCAAGATCGCGATCAACGCGAAGAGGCCGTACATGACGACCCGCCCGATCCAATAGTTCATGCGGTCGACAACCCGTACATAAAGAACAGCTATTCGTGGCACGGAGCGCCTCCAATCGCGCAAAAGCCCAGGGCAGATGACCGCTTAAACGGCGAGCCCTGCATCGTCCGGGGGATTGACGGGCGAAGCTCCGACTGCCCTTGCCTCTTTTTTGAAAGTTCGTCTCATAGCAGACTCGCTCCAGCGGCCCGCAGCGCCGAAGCGAGCGCAGCCCCGGGAGTCAAGTCGGAGATAAGGACATCGATCTCAGCTATGGGACAAACCTGGAATGCGGCTCGACGATCAAACTTCGAATGATCGGCGAGGACGACTGTTCGCGAGGCCCGAGAGATCATCGCCCGCGCCACCTGCGCTTCGTCGAAACTATAGTCGCTGGTGCCGTCCGTCGCGTTGAGGCTTCCTATGGTAATAACCGCGAGATCGGTGTTGAAGCGGTTGATCTCCTCGATCGTGGTCGGCCCCAACGTCTCAAGATTGCCTCGCTCGAGACGCCCGCCCAGCAGAAACACTTCCGGTCCATCCGCTCCAGACGACAAAGTGCTCGCTATCTTCAGAGAATTTGTCACCACCCGCAGATTAGTGGTCTGCGCAAGCGCCTCCGCTCCAACCAAGGTAGTCGAGCCGGTGTCCATGAATATCGTCTGATCCGGGGGCAGCCACCCCGCAAGCTTCTCAGCGATGCTCTGCTTCGCGGCGCGGTTCTCCCCCATGCGCTCGTCAAACGAACCTTCGGTCAACATCGGGACGCGTTTTGCGCCGCCATGAATTTTTAGCAGGAAACCGGCGTCCTCAAGCGTTGCGAGGTCTCGACGAATAGTCTCGTGCGAAGCGCCGAACAGGGACGCGATCTCTTCGACGCTTACCTCCCCGCGCTCGGCGACCAAGGCAGAGATCTTTTCTCGGCGCATTTGCGATCGAGCCGTCATCGCGAAACCGCCCGCCGTCGGCTCGCAAACGCGATTCCAATCCGCTGCGCAGAGTCGTTCAACTCATGCCCCCTCTACCGCTCGGGCGATTGTTTTTTCTTAAAGCGCCCGATCAGTCATTTTTACGTCATATTAGGCTTGAAAAATGACCGAAACAAGTATTTTCTTGTTTGAGGCGCTTATTACTTCGCGGCGAGAGGGGCGCATGCTTGGCGAAGACAACCTTGCGGATGGGGACTTCGACGTAGCGGTGATCGGCGCGGGCGTTGTCGGCGCCGCGGCGGCGCGGCGTCTGGCCCTCGAGGGCGCCCGCGTGGCAATTCTCGAAAAAGCCCTGGAGCCGTTGGACGGCGCTTCGAAAGGCAACAGCGCCATCCTCCACACCGGCTTTGATGCGCCGGTAGGATCTCTAGAGCACCGCTGTGTGGTCGAAGGGCGGCGGATTTTTCTCGAGAACCGGGACAGCCTGGGCCTTCCACTCCATGAAACCGGCGCGCTTGTGTTGGCCTGGACGGAGGAGCAGGCCGCCAAGCTCGACGAACTGGTCTCTCAAGCCCACCAGAACAGCGTCACGGACGCCGAACTCATAAGCCGTTCAGAGATCTTGGCGCTCGAGCCTCATCTCTCGGAGAAGGTCGTGGCGGGATTTCGCGTGCCGGGCGAGCACGTTATCGATCCTTGGACGACGCCTTACGCCTATCTCACTCAAGCCTTGGCGCATCACGCTGAGCTCTATCGCGCCTGCGAACTGCTCGGGGCGGAATGGGACGGCGAACTCTGGCGACTGCATACCTCACACGGGAGGATTTTGGCCCGCGCTGTCGTCAATTGCGCCGGCCTCTATGGCGACGTCGTCGAAAAGCGGCTCCTTGGCGAAGCGCGCCTGACGATTATGCCACGCAAGGGTCAGTTCGTCGTGTTCGATAAGGCGGCGTCGAAGCTCGTTCGCTCGATCTTGCTGCCGGTGCCGACGGAACGCACCAAGGGCGTCGTGCTGTGCCGGACGATCTTCGGCAATGTGTTGATCGGACCCACCGCCGAAGAGCAGGACAGCCGTGACGACGCGTCGGTGGACGGTGAGACGCTGCGCCGACTTCGAGACCGTGCGATTGAAATGGTTCCGACAATCGCCGACTGCGAAGTCACGGCGATCTATGCGGGGATCCGGCCCGCGACGGACAAGAAGGAGTATCGGATCATCGCCGAGCCGGAGCGGCGATACGTCAATCTCGGCGGAATACGCTCGACAGGGCTCACGGGCGCCCTCGGTCTTGCAGAGCATCTCGTACTCGAGCACGGCGAGGCGATCGGAGTGGGCGGCTATGCGCGCGCTCCGGTCGCGTCGCCCTCGCCCGTCTCGCTGCAGCATCTCTCCGATTACCATGAGCGGGATTGGAGCCGCCCGGGCAACGGCGGAATAATCTGCCATTGCGAAAAGGTGACCCGCCGCGAGATCGAGGCGGCCTTGACCGGTCCGATCCCGGCTCGCAGCTTCGCCGGATTGAAACGGCGCACGCGTGTCTGCATGGGCCGATGTCAGGGCTTTTACTGCCTTGCGGCTGTCGCGGCGCTCACGCGTGGAAAGCTTGACGAACCGATCGTGCTGGACGATCGGGCTTTGTGCGATGTCGCATGACGGGCCCGTCACTGCCGAGGCGTGCGACGTCGCGGTGGTCGGCGGCGGCCCGTCCGGCTTGGCGCTCGCGACTGAGCTGAAGCGGCGTGGTGTCGGCGGGGTGGTCGTGCTGGAACGCGACCGCGAGGCGGGCGGCGTGCCGCGCCATTGCGGTCACTATCCCTTCGGCGTTCACGAGTTCCACCGATTGCTGAAAGGGCCGGACTACGCGCGCCGCCACGTCGCGACGGCCAAGGCCGCGAAGGTCGATATCCGAACCGGGGTCACGGTGACGGCGCTGAAGGAAGGCGGGCGCCTTTGCTTGACGTCGAACGACGGCGTCAGCGAGCTTCAGCCGCGCCGCGTCGCGCTGTGCACGGGCGCGCGCGAATCGAGCCGCGCGCAACGGTTCATCGGCGGTCCGCGCCAGCAAGGCGTGATTACGACCGGCGCTCTCCAAGCATTTGTCTATCTGGAAGGCCTCATGCCGTTCCGCAGGCCGGTCATTCTCGGCACGGAGATCGTCTCCTTTTCATCTCTGCTCACCTGCCGCCACGCGGGCATTCGTCCGGCCGCGATGATCGAGGAACAGCGCCGCATCACCTTCCGGACCTTTGCCCGCGCACTTCCGGCGTTTCTCGGCGTTCCGGTGATCCTCGGCGCCAGCATCCGCCGCATTCTCGGTCAAGACCGCGTCGAGGGCGTCGAGATCGCGGACGCCGAGGGAAAGGCCCGTGTGATCGAGGCGGATGGGGTTATCTGCAGCGGTCGCTTTCGGCCGGAATCCGCGCTGTTGCGGTCGGGGCACCTGGCGGTCGATCCGGCGACAGGCGGACCGATCGTCGATCAATACGGCCGGGCGAGCGACCCCGTCTATTTCTGCGCCGGAAATCTCCTCAGGCCGATCGAAACCCACACCTGGTGTGCCCGGGAAGGCCGTGAGTCCGCGCAACGCATTGCGGATGATCTCGCCTCGGACGGCTCGGCCTCGGTGCCGAAGACGACGACAATCAGGGCTGCGCACGAAGCGATCCGCTACGTGCTGCCGCAGCGTCTGTCGGCCGGCGAAGTCTCCGGCGCGATGGAACATCTGCAAATCCGTCTCGCGCGTCCGGCTCGCGGCAAACTCTCCGCCCTGGTGCAAGGCGAAGAGATTTGGTCCATGCCGGTCGACAGCCTGCCGGAGCGCCGGCTCCTCGCACCGCTCTCCGCGCTACTGCCGCATCGCGGCGTCGCGACGATAGAAATCACACTGAAGAAGGCCTGAGCATGCGGATCGGCGCGATTGATCAAGGCACGACCAGCACGCGGGTGTTGGTCATCGAGCCCTCCGGCGAGAGACGGATCGCGCAGGCGACCGAGCACCGGCAAATCTATCCGAAGACCGGATGGGTGGAGCACGATCCCGAAGAATTGATCCGCAACATCCAGGCGTGCCTCGACACGGCAGGACCGCTCGATGCACTCGGGATCGACAATCAAGGCGAGACCTGCCTGGCCTGGGATGCGCAGACGAAAGAGGCGCTGAGCCCGGTCATCGTCTGGCAGGATGAGCGGACGGCGGACCGGATCAATGCGCTCAAGGCCGACGGCGCCGAGGAGGTGACGCTCGACCGCGCCGGGTTGCCGCTGGACGCTTACTTCTCGGCGAGCAAGCTCGCCTGGATCCTCTCGCACCTGCCCGAGGCGCGCGCTGCCCAGGCGCGTGGAACGCTGAGGCTCGGAACGACGGACGCATTCTTCATGGACCGCCTGGCGGGGCGCTTCGTCACCGACGTCTCCACGGCGTCTCGCACGTCGTTGATGAACCTTGCGACCTGCGAATGGGATCCCGAGCTTTGCCGGCTGTTCGGCGTTCCAGTCGACAGCCTGCCCGAGATCGTGTCGAACACCGGCGAGTTCGGGGCGATCGACAGCGAGGCCGGCGCGACGCCCGTGACGGCCCTGATCGTCGATCAGCAAGCGGCGCTTTATGGCGCGGGATGCCGCCATCCCGGCGAGGCGAAGATGACCTTCGGAACCG
Source organism: Kiloniellales bacterium (assembly GCA_022361275.1). Taxonomy (GTDB): domain Bacteria; phylum Pseudomonadota; class Alphaproteobacteria; order Kiloniellales; family JAKSBE01; genus JAKSBE01. The sequence continues at coordinate 1,769 of JAKSBE010000139.1, read as the reverse complement.
GCGCCTTTGCCCTGGTCGTCACCGGCGCGACGATCTATCGCGAGCATGAGCGAGGTCTATTGCCGACCGTGGCTTGGCGAAAGCAGAGCGAGGACACCGTCTATGCGCTGGACGGCGGCGTTTTTACGGCGGGCGCCGCCGTGAACTGGGCGCGCGCGCTCGGACTTTTCGAGAGCTTCGAGGAAATCGGCGCGTTCTCGACAACGCCGGCGATCGATCGTGGGCTTGCCTTCGTGCCGGCGCTCTCCGGGCTTGGGTGTCCGCATTGGGATCGCCGAGCGCGCGGCGTTTGGCTCGGGCTGGGGCTTGACGACGGACCGCTCGATCTCATGCAGGCGGTCCTCGAGGGGATCGCGCTGAGGGGTGCCGAGGTGATCAAAGCCATGGACGCCACGACGCCGCTTCGGGGGACGGTACCGCTCGACGGAGGTGTGACGAAGAATCGGTACTTCCTGCAGTTCTTCGCCGACTCGATCGGGCGAGGCGTCGAACGGCGGGACGAGCCCGAGGTGACGGCACTCGGCACGGCATCATTGGCTGGCGAAGCGCTCGCTGCGCCTCCGCCGCAAGAGGCGCCGCGGCAGGATATTGCGCCGCGACAAGGCGGCGAATCACGCTGCGCGGCATTTTCTCGAGCGATTTCTCTGGCCCAGCAGTGGCGCAGTCAAGACCAGGCGTTTAAAGCACTTTGCGTTCAATCTGACGCATAGCCTGCAGCCTTGAGGAAGCTCCAGCATTCTTTGGGGCTGAAGAGAGCGCAGAGATCGCCGATGGCGGCGATGAGATCGTCGTAGGTTTCTCGCGCCGATGCGCCGTAGGTGGGCCTTGAGCTCAGAGAAGGCCTGCTCGATCGGGTTGAGGTCGGGGCTCTAGGGCGGCAGGAAGAGGAACCAGGACTTGGCCTCCTTGAGGGCCTCTGCGGTGCGGGGGCTTTTGTGGGGGCTGAGGTTGTCGAGGATGACGACGGTGCCGGGGCGGCTTGGTTCATGGCGCCCTCGATCACCCAGGGGGCGATCAATGCCTCACAGGTCAAGCCGGCGATGAAGGTCTGGGTGCGCCACTTGCCGAAGGGCGCTGCCCCTTGGAGACGCTCGCCGACCGGCGCCCGGCCGCGCAGGCGGGTCAGTTTGGTCTTGACCGACATCTCGTCGAGGAAGACCAGCCGATGGGGCTCGGCACGCATGCGCGCCTGGCGCTGGCTGATCCACAGGTGGCGGGCCGCGCACACATCGGGGCGCTCACGCTCCTGCGCCACCAGCCCTTTTCTATATGAGTAGCCGGCCCGGATGAGGGCGCAGTGGGTCGAGGAGAGCTGTACCTTGACACCTCGGCTCTCGCTCAGCGCGTTGGCCGAGACTGTCCGATTAGCTGTGTAAGCGAGTGATGTGCTTCAATCCTGTAAGGAGGAAGCACGATGAAGGAGATTCGCAAGGAGCTGTTGGACGAGTTGCTGGAAGACTACGAGAAGCCGGAAGACTTGCTGGGCGACGAAGGTCTTCTCAAGAGTCTGCAGAAGGCCTTTTCTTGCTGCGGCCATCCAATCGCAACTGCACCCGCTCGCCTTTTCCCTTGGAGGCGTCCAAGATCGGCTCCTCTAAAGCCATTTCAATACCTCATCTGGAGTTCCCCTGGTTTGATGGACACTTTTCATCTGATGCAGGAGAGTGTTTTTGATGGCGAGAACGCGGATCGCGTACCCTGCGGCATTCAGGGAGCAGATTGTTGCGCTGGCGAGAGCTGGGCGCAGTGTTGGAAGCCTTGCCCGCGAG
>JAKSBE010000357.1 GCA_022361275.1 Kiloniellales bacterium | reverse complement strand
GCGGCGCCCTGCAACATCGCCCTGGCGCGTCAGGCCCAGTCGGTCAAGAAGGGGGTCAAGGCGGCGGCCGGCACGCCGCGCGAGTTCACCACCATCACCCTGACCGACGGCCTCGCCATGGGCCATGCGGGCATGTATTCCTCGCTGCCCAGCCGGGAGGCGATTGCGGATTCCACTGAGCTTTCCGTGCGCGGCCACTGCTATGACGCGCTGGTCGGTATCGCCGGCTGCGACAAGTCGCTGCCCGGCATGATGATGGCGATGGTGCGGCTCAACGTGCCGGCCGTCTTCATGTACGGCGGCTCGATCCTGCCCGGGCGGCACCGCGGCAAGGACATCACCGTGCAGGACGTCTTCGAGGCGGTCGGCGCCCATTCGGCGGGGACCATCGACGACGCGGAGCTGCACGCCATCGAATGCGCGGCCTGTCCCTCGGCCGGCTCCTGCGGCGGCCAGTTCACCGCCAACACCATGGCCTGCGTGTCGGAGGCCATGGGCATTGCGCTGCCGGGCTCGGCCGGGGCGCCGGCGCCCTACGAGTCCCGCGACGCCTATGCCGAGGCATCGGGGGAGGTGGTCATGCGCCTGATCGCCGACAACCTGCGGCCGCGCGACATCGTCACCCGCAAGTCGCTGGAGAACGCGGCCCGGATGGTCGCCTGCTCCGGCGGCTCGACCAACGCCGGGTTGCACCTGCCGGCGATCGCCCACGAGGCCGGCATCGACTTCGACCTCTTCGACGTCTGCAGGATCTTCAAGGAGACCCCCTACATCGCCGACCTCAAGCCGGCCGGGCGCTACGTGGCCAAGGACCTCTACGAGATCGGCGGCGTGCCGGTCCTCATGAAGGCGCTGCTGGACGGCGGCCTGCTGCACGGCGACTGCATCACCGTGACCGGCAAGACGATCGCCGAGAACCTCGCCGAGGTCGTCTTCCCGACGGACCAGGACATTGTCCGCCCGGTCTCGGACCCCATCACCCCGACCGGCGGCGTGGTCGGCCTCCGGGGCAACCTGGCGCCCGAGGGCGCGATCGTGAAGGTCGCCGGCCTGCCCAGCCTGCAGTTCCGCGGGCCCGCGCGGGTCTTCGACCGTGAGGAGGAGGCCTTCCAGGCCGTGCAGGCGCGGAACTACGAGGAAGGCGAGGTCCTGGTGATCCGCTACGAGGGCGCGCGCGGCGGCCCAGGCATGCGCGAGATGCTGGCGACCACGGCGGCGCTCTACGGCCAGGGCACCGGCGGCAAGGTGGCGCTGATCACCGACGGCCGCTTTTCCGGCGCCACCCGCGGCTTCTGCATCGGCCACGTCGGCCCCGAGGCGGCCATGGGCGGCCCCATCGGCCTGTTGAAGGACGGCGACATGATCGCCATCGATGCCGAGGCCGGCACCATCGACGTCGAGGTTTCCGAGGCCGAACTCGAGGCGCGCCGCAAGTCCTGGCAGCCGCGCAGCCACGACTTCCAGTCCGGCGCCGTCTGGAAGTTCGCCCAGACCGTCGGCTCGGCCCAGAAGGGCTGCGTCACGCACCCCGGCGCCGCCGCGGAGACGCACTGCTATGCGGATGTCTGAGGGCCGGGCCCCTTAGACAGTGCGCTCATGCTTCGAAAGGCTCAGCATGAGGCCGGGGTTCTCGGTCCTCATCCCCAGTCTTTCGAAGCGCGAGGCGGCACGTGCGGTGTTTGAGCGCAACGTCCCTCCAGCGCGGCCGACAGCCGCTACATCTTCGACTTGGTCTGAGGCAGACCTGCCATTTATTCCAATGGCTTGGCAGAGATTTCTGTGTGATTGATCGAAGGGGCTGACGGCTGGCAGCGGCTCTCTCGCCAGGTACGCTTCCTGGTCGTGATCCTCGGATGCTTGGTCCGGCGACAGAGGGGGCCGTCCGGGTCTGCCCGCTCGCCATCGCCTTCGTCGCCGCCCCGATGGCCCTTTTTCGTTCAGGCTGGCGCCTCCTCGCCGATCCGGCTTTGAGAGCATATTTCAGAAACACTACAAATGCGTGAAGTCTGGGACGATCTGATTCAAGAATTATGTTCCTATAGTCATAGCAATGACACACGTATCCCGTGTCAGGAGCATGCTATGGTTAATACAGGTTCAAAGCGTATTTTCTAGTTCAGATTGCAGCATCAAGGCGTTGCGGGACGGCGGACAAGAGGATTCGGCGCAAGCTGGGCCTCTCCGGCGAAAGACGAGGGCAAGTCCTGCGGCGGGCAAGAGGCCATGCCGCGATGCCCGGCTCGTCGTCGACGGCCCGAATAGGTCCCCGCTCCGCACGGTCAGGCTGCTGCGGCAAGGCAAGCCTCCGGCTTGCCTTGCCGGGCCGCGAGCGCTGCTTCCGTGCCCTAGACGCCCCGGACCGGGAAGACCGTCAAGACAGAGAAGCTCACGGTTCTGGCAAACCAAGGGTCCTGGCCGGTGTCGAGAGTCGACCGCTCCGTCATATATGCCGAGCCCCGGCGGCCGAAGAGGCGTCGACCGGGGCCGCGGGGGCACCCGAGCGGCGCTCGCCCGTCCCCTTGGGCTCCGCGGGCCGGCCGTGTCTGCGGCCGACGAAGACGCTAGGGGCCTTTCCAGGCCCCCAATCAGCGCCGCGTCGCCTTGAAAACGCTTTCTGCTGCGGCGCGAGACTTCGATCGACCTGCCTGGGGACGGCGTTTGCTGAACAAAAACTCTCTCTTCGACAGCCCCTATGCCTTCGGTCTGTTCTGCGTCATATCTGCCAGCTTTTTCACGAGTTTGGCCGGGATTCTTGTCCGACTGGTTGAGGAGGCGGACGGCTGGCAGCTACAGTTCTATCGGGTGGTGAGTTTCCTGGTCTTCATCTTCGGCTTCCTGTGCTGGCGCCATCGCGGGCGCTGCCTCCAGTCGTTCCGCGACATCGGCCGGCCGGGGCTCCTGGCCGCCTGCTTCCTGGGCGTCGCCTTCGTCACCTACATCTTTGCGATGATCGAGACCAGCGTGGCCAAGGTGGTCTTCATCGGCAGCGCCTCGCCCTTCGTCGCCGCCCTGATCGCCTGGCTCGTCCTGCGCGAGCGGCTGGCGCCGCGGACCCTGGTCGCGATCGCGGCGGCCATGCTGGGGATCGCGATCATGATGGGCGAGAGCATCGGAGGCCGCGACCCCCTGGGTGCCGGGCTCGCCCTGCTTCAGGTGGTGAGTTACGGGAGTGCCCTGGTGTGCTTCCGGGCCCGGCGTCAGGTCGACATGCTGCCGGCCGCCGCCCTGGCCGGGATCCTGGCGATGCTGGTCTCGGCCGTCATGGCGCCGGACCTCGGGATCTCGGCCCACGACTTCGGGATCGCGGTGCTGCTCGGGGTGGTCCAACTCGGCTTCCAGTACGTTCTGGTCGCGCTGGGCACCCGCCACGTACCGGCGGGGGAGGTGGCGTTGCTTGGCCGCCTGCAGGTCGTCCTGGCGCCGCTCTGGGTCTGGCTGGCCCTCGGTGAGGTGCCGACCCCGGTCACCCTGATCGGCGGCGCGGTCGTGGTCGGCGCGGTCGTGGTGAACTCCCTCGCTTCGCTCTGGCGCGAACGCCGCCTGCCGGTCGCCGCGGGCGACTGAACGGCAGCGGTGCTGGACGACGGCCGGGGTTTCATGCGACAGACTCCCTGGCATACCAGGAGGAACCCAGGGAGGAGCTTCGTGGCGCGCATCGCCGTCGGCGGCTTCCAGCACGAGACCAACACCTTTTCGCCCTCCAAGGCGACCTTCGAGGAGTTCGCCGCCGGCAGCGGCTGGCCGGCGCTGACCCGGGGCGATCCGCTGTTCCCGGCGGTGGCGGGGATCAACATCCCGATCGCCGGTTTCGTCGAGGAGGCGCGCAGCCTGGGCCACCAGCCGGTACCGCTGGCCTGGGCCGCGGCCTCGCCCTCGGCCCAGGTGACCGAGGACGCTTTCGAGCGCATCACCGGCCAGATCTTCGAGGAGCTGGAGCGGGCCGGCGGTGTCGACGCGGTCTATCTGGACCTCCACGGCGCGATGGTGACGGAGCACTTCCAGGACGGCGAGGGCGAGATCCTGCGCCGCCTGCGGACCCGGGTCGGTGAAGATCTGCCGGTGGTGACCAGCCTCGACCTCCATGCCAACGTGACGCCGGAGATGGTCGCGCGCGCGGATTCCCTGGTCGCCTACCGGACTTACCCGCACATCGACATGGCCGAGACCGGTGCTCGGGCGGCCCGGCAGTTGACCGCGATCCTCGGGAGCGGCCGCAAGCCGGCCAAGGCCTATCGCCAGCTCCCCTTCCTGCTGCCGATCACTCAGGGCTGCACGCTCTCCGATCCGGCCAAGGGGGTCTACGAGACCCTGATGGATCTGGAGGCGGGCGGGGACCGTCTGCTATCCTTCTGCTGCGGCTTCTCGCCGGCCGACATCCACCACGCCGGGCCCTCGCTGCTGGCCTACGGTGCCGGGGCCGAAGACGCGGCCGGACGTCTCGACGCCTTCGTCCGGGCCCGCGAAGCGGACTTCCTGCCCGAGGTCTGGAAACCGCAGGAGGCGGTGGCGCACGCCATCGCGAAGGCGCGGCGGGCCGGACGGCCCATGGTCCTGGCCGACACCCAGGACAACCCCGGGGCCGGCGGCGAGTCCGATACCGTCTTCCTGCTGGAGGAGCTGGTCCGCCAGCGGGCCGAGGGCGCGGCGCTGGCGATCCTCTTCGATCCGGCCTCGGCCAGGATCGCCCATGAGGCCGGGCAGGGGGCCGAGATCAGCCTGGCGATCGGCGCCCGTTCCGGCCAGGCCGGGCACGAGCCCTTCCGCGCGACCTTCAAGGTCGAGCGACTCGGCGACGGCCGTTTCACCGGCACCGGGCCCTTCTACAAGGGCGCTCGGATGCGGCTCGGGCCCATGGCCCTGCTGTCGCTGGGTGGGGTGCGGGTGATCCTGGGCTCGCGCAAGGCCCAGGCCGCCGACCAGTCGATGTTCCGCCACCTCGGGGTCGAGCCGACTGCCGAGAAGATCCTGGTGCTGAAGAGCTCGGTGCACTTCCGGGCCGACTTCCAGCCGATCGCCGAGGAGGTGCTGGTGGTCGCCGCGCCCGGTCCCAATCCGGTCGACCATGGCGAGTTCGACTACAAGAACCTCCGCCCCGAGATCCGCCGCATGCCCCGCGCCTGAAGCGGCAGGGTCTCAGCTCTGGCCGTCGGGATCGTCGTTCCGCGTGCGGTCGGCCAGGGTCACGCCGCTGGGCACTTCCGCCGGACCGAAGAGCGGCACGGTCTTGCGGCGCATCGGCACGACCAGGACCAGGCCGATCAGGAAGCCGCCGATGTGGGCGCCCCAGGCGATGCCGCTGCCCGACCAGCCGGTCGAATAGGCGGCGTAGAACTGGAAGCCCGCCCAGACGATGAGCCAGAACCAGGCGGGCAGGGCGATGGGCGAGGGGAAGAACCAGACCTTGGCCCGCGGATGCAGCAGCAGGTAGCCGCCGAGAATGCCGGAAACCGCGCCGCTGGCGCCGAGGGTCGGCGACAGCGAGGCCGGGTCGACCCAGACGTGGGTCAGGCCGGCCGCGATGCCGCAGGCCAGGTAGAAGGCCAGGAACCTGACGTGCCCCATGTTGTCTTCGATGTTGTCGCCGAAGACCACGAGGTAGGTCATGTTGACCGCCAGGTGGACGAGGTCGACGTGCAGGAACAGCGAGCTGACCAGGGTGAGCCAGGGCGGCACCGTCAGGGGCTGCGGCGGCTCGAAGAGCCCCGAGACGTAGCCGGGGACGATGGCGAAGTCGAGGACCCTGTCGTCGAAGCCGTCCGGGTTGATCAGCATCTCCCAGACGAAGAGCAGGCTGCAGACGAAGGCGATGCCCCAGGTGATCCAGGGCCGCGGCACCAGGACCCGCGGGTTCTTGTCGCCCAGCGGGAAGAAGGTCATCCCGCGAGCCTCCTCCTCCGCGCCCCGAACCTTCGTCTCGGCTGCGCAGCCGGCCTCATCCCGTGAGCTCGCACCAGATGGGCGTGTGATCCGAGGCCTTGGGCTTGCCCCGCGGGGCGCTGTCGATCTCGCAAGTTTGCAGGCGGTCAGCGGCCTGGGGCGACAGCAGCAGGTGGTCGATCCGGATGCCGTGCCCCTGGTCCCAGGCGCCGGCTTGGTAGTCCCAGAAGGTGTAGGCGCCGCTTTCCCGGTGCAGGGCCCGGAAGGCCTCGGTCAGGCCCTGGTTCAGGATCGCGCGGAAGGCCGCGCGGCTCTGCGGCTGAAACAGGGCGTCTTCGGCCCAGGCCTTGGGGTCGTAGCAGTCCCGGTCCTCCGGGATGACGTTGTAGTCGCCGCCCAGGACGAAGGGCTCCTCCAGGGCCAGGAGCTCGGCCACCCGGCGGCGCAGACGCGCCATCCAGTCGAGCTTGTAGCCGAACTTCCCGCTCGACACCGGGTTGCCGTTGGGCAGGTAGATGGTGGCGACGCGCAGGCCGCAGGTCCGGGCCTCCAGGTAGCGCGCCTGCTCGTCGCTCTCGTCGCCCGGCAGGCGCTCGACCAGCACCTCGGGCGCCTGCCGGGCCAGGATCGCGACTCCGTTGTAGCTCTTCTGCCCGACCACCGCGGCGTGGTAGCCGGCCGCCTCGATCTCAAGGTGCGGGAAGTTTTCGGCCAGGCATTTGGTCTCCTGGAGCAGGGCGACGTCGGGCTCGGCCGCAGCGAGCCAGTCCAGCACGTTGGGGAGGCGGGCCTTGATCGAGTTGACGTTCCAGGTGGCGATCTTGACCATGTCCGCTGTCCCGAAGTCCATCTACCACAGGCGGAAAACGCAAAGGCCCGCGAGATCGCGGGCCTTGCCTTGTAGCACCCTTCGCCGGATCGGCGGATCGAAAAGCGCCGGCATCGGCGGCGTCAGACCGAGAAAGAGGAGCCGCAGCCGCAGGCGGAGGTGGCGTTGGGGTTGTTGATCTGGAAATAGGCGCCCATGAGGTCTTCGACGAAGTCGACCTCCGAGCCGGCGAGCAGCTGCAGCGAGACCTCGTCGATCACGACCCTGGCGCCGTCGCGCTCGAAGGTCAGATCGTCGGCCTGCACCGAATCGTCGAAGCTGAAACCGTACTGGAAGCCAGAGCAGCCGCCGCCTGAGACCGCGATCCGCAGCATCAGCTCCGGATCGGTCTCGGCCTCGATCAGCTGCAGAATCCGCCTGGCCGCGCTTGCGCTCAGGGTCAGTTCCGTCGTTCCGGCCATCTGGGTCCCGCCGTCCATCTTCTTCTCCTCAACCTTCGCCTTCAGTCTAACTCAGAAATGTAAGCAGATTCCGCAGGAAATCAAACCACCGAGCCGTGGCCCGGTGCCCGCGGATTACGGGGCTTTGCCATTGCCAAGGCCGAAGGCGGGGGGTAAGAGGGGCGCCAGGATGTCCGCGCCCGCAAAGCCTGCCTCGGCCCTTGCGCCCTACGCCAGCGATCCGGCGGCCAGCCGCGGCCGCCGTCACGCCGAGCCGGAATCGCCGACCCGTTCGATCCATCAGCGCGACCGCGACCGGATCATCCACTCCGCCGCCTTCCGGCGGCTGCAGTACAAGACCCAGGTCTTCATCTTCCACGAGGGCGACTACTACCGCACCCGGCTGACCCATTCCCTGGAGGTCGCGCAGATCGCCCGCTCGATCAGCCGCTCCCTGGGCCTGAACGAGGACCTGGCCGAGGCTCTGGCCCTGGCCCACGACCTGGGCCACACCCCCTTCGGCCATGCCGGCGAGGACGCCCTGCACGAGGCCATGGCGCCTTTCGGCGGCTTCGACCACAACGAGCAGACCTTCCGGATCCTGACCAAGCTGGAGCAGCGCTACGCCGCCTTCGACGGCCTGAACCTGACTTGGGAGACCCTGGAAGGCACGGTCAAGCACAACGGGCCGCTGGCCGGCGCTCTGGCCGGTGCCCGCGCGCTGCCCGAATCGATCCGCGCCTTCAGCCGCGACTGGGACCTGGAGCTGGCCAGCTTCGCCGGGCCCGAGGCCCAGGTCGCGGCCCTGGCCGACGACATCGCCTACAACAACCACGACATCGACGACGGCCTGCGCGCCGGTCTCTTCACCCCGGAGGACCTGGCCGAGGTGCCCCTGGTCGGGCCGAGCCTCCGCAGCGTGCGCGACGAGCTCGGCCCCTTGGAGCCGGGGCGCCTGACCCACGAATGCGTGCGCCGGGTCATCAACGCCATGGTCAACGACCTGCTGACCGAGACCCGCCGCCGCCTGGCCGCGGCCGCGCCGCGGAGCGCCGGGGAGATCCGCGCCCTCGAGCATCCCGTGGTTGCCTTCTCCGAGGCGATGCGGGAAAAGAATCGTGGCCTCAAGGCCTTCCTCTTCGAGCGCATGTACCGTCACTACCGCGTGAACCGCATGATCACCAAGGCCCGCCGCGTCGTGAGCGAGCTCTTCGGGCTTTATCTGAGCGAGCCGCGTTGTCTGCCCAACGAATGGCGGGCCGGCGCCGGCACGCCCGGCTCGGCCGAGACCGCGCGCCTGGTCGCCGACTACATCGCCGGCATGACCGACCGCTATGCGCTGGACGAGCACCGCCGCCTTTTCGATGCCTACGCCCGAAGCTGAATGAACCTCTTCCGCACCTTCAAGGACCTCATCGCCGCCGAGGTCGAGGACCTCGCCCGGGCCGGGACGCTGCCCGCCGGGCTGGACACCGCGCGCGTCACGGTCGAGCCGCCGCGCGAGGCGAGCCACGGCGACCTGGCGACCAACGCGGCCATGGTGCTGGCCAAGCCGGCGGGCATGAAGCCGCGCGACCTGGCCGCGCTTCTGGCCGCGCGGCTGGAGGGCCAGGAGGCGGTGAGGGCGGTGGAGATCGCCGGCCCCGGCTTCATCAACCTGCGCCTGACCGAGGACTACCTGCGCGCCCGCCTGGTCGACGTGCTGACCGCCGGCACGGGCTACGGTGACGCCGGCCTGGGCCGGGGCGTGAAGGTCAACGTGGAGTACGTCTCGGCCAATCCGACCGGGCCGCTGCACATCGCCCACGCGCGGGGTGCCGTGATCGGCGATGCCCTGGCGGCCCTGCTGGAGAAGGTCGGCTACGACGTCACCCGCGAGTACTACATCAACGACGCCGGGGCCCAGGTCGACGTCCTGGCGCGCTCGCTCCACCTGCGCTACCGCGAGGCCCTGGGCGAGGACGTCGGAGAGATCCCGGAAGGCTACTACCCCGGCGACTATCTGAAGCAGGTCGGCGGCGACCTGGCCGCCCGCGACGGCGACAAGTGGCTCGGGACGGCGGAGGCGGAGTGGCTGGCGCCGCTTCGCGACGTCGCCATCGCGGCGATGCTGGACCTGATCCGCGACGACCTGAAGGACCTCGGGGTCGAGCAGGAGGTCTTCACCTCGGAGCGCGCGCTGGTCGAGGCCGGACGCGTCGAGGAGGCCTATCGGATCCTGGAGGCCCAGGGGCTGATCTACGTCGGCACCCTGGAGCCGCCGAAGGGCAAGCCGGTCGAGGACTGGGAAGCGGTGCCCCTGACCCTCTTCAAGGCGACCCGATTTGGGGATGACGTCGACCGGCCGATCAAGAAGTCCGACGGCTCCTGGACCTACTTCGCCCCGGACATGGCCTACCACCTGGACAAGTTCCGCCGGGGCTTTACCGTCATGGTCGACGTCTTCGGCGCCGACCACGCCGGCCACGTCAAGCGCCTCAAGGCGGGCGTCACGGCGCTGACCCGGGGGAAGGCAGCGCTCGACATCCGGCTCTGCCAGCTCGTGACCTTGCTGCGCGGCGGCAAGCCGGTCCGCATGTCGAAGCGGGCCGGCAGCTTCGTCACCCTTAAGGAGGTCATCGACGAGGTCGGCAAGGGCGTCGTGCGCTTCATCATGCTGACCCGGCGCAACGACGTGCCGCTCGACTTCGACCTGGAGCAGGTGCTGGAGCAGAGCCGGGAGAACCCCGTCTTCTACGTTCACTACGCCCATGCCCGCTGCTGCTCGGTCCTGCGCAGCGCCAAGGCCGAGTTTCCGGGCATCGATCTCGACCTTGGGGCGCTCGCGGCCGGGCCCCTGCATCGCTTGACCGACTCGGGCGAGCTTGGTTTGATCAAGCAATTGACCAGCTGGCCGAGGATCGTGGAAGGCGCAGCCGAGTCCTTCGAGCCACACCGGATCGCCTTCTACCTCTACGACTTGGCTGCCGCGTTCCACAGCCACTGGAACAGGGGCAACGATAATGCCCAGTTGCGTTTCCTGCTCGCGGCCGACCGCGAGCTGACGGCCGCCCGCCTGGCGCTGGTCCAGGCCGTCGCCTTGGTGATCGCGTCCGGACTGCAGATCATGGGCGTTGAGCCGGTTGAGGAGTTACGCTGATGC
>JAKSBE010000306.1 GCA_022361275.1 Kiloniellales bacterium | reverse complement strand
GGCGGTGCCTTTCCAGGGCTTCATGGGCTCGGTCGGCGTGCTGCCGGGCGAGCCGGAGGTCGAGGCCTGGCTGGCCCGGGAGGGCGCTCTGGCCGAGGCCGGCGGCATCGCCCTGATGCCCCTGCCGGCCGGCGCCCAGCCGGCGGCGATCTGCGGCCCCGAGGGCAGGGACAAGGACAAGTGCCTGCGGACCATCCCGCCGCGCGAGAACGGCGGCAACATGGACGTCAAGCAGATGCAGGTCGGCACCCGCCTGCTGCTGCCCTGCTTCGTCGACGGCTGCGGCCTCTTCGTCGGCGACGTCCACTACGCCCAGGGGGACGGCGAGGTCTCGGGCACGGCGATCGAGATGGGCGCAAGGGTGACTGTGGTCACCGAGGTGCTGGAGGATCTGGCCGAGAAGGTCAGCCAGCCGCACTTCGAGGGCGGGGCGGAGCTCAAGGCCACCATGCCCTCGAACTTCTACGCCACGGTGGGCCTGCCGCTGAAGGACAAGGGCACGGTACCGGTCTACGAGACCTACCTGGATTCCCAGAAGATCGCCGACCTGGAGAACCTCTCGGAGAACCTGACCCTGGCGGCGCGCGACGCCTTGATCCAGATGATCGACTACATGGTCCAGGAGCACGGCCTGACCCGGGAGCAGGCCTACATCCTGGCCAGCGTGGCGGTCGACCTGCGGGTCGGTCAGGTGGTCGACGTGCCTAACTACGTGGTCACCGCGATCCTCAACCTCGATGTCTTCGAAGGGGAGTAAGGCCATGGAACGGCGGCGCTTCCTGGCGGCGGCAGGCCGGTCGGTCCTGGTCGTCGCGGCGGCCGGCCTGCTGCCCGCGCACACGCCCTACCGGCAGTGGGTGATCTACCGCAAGCGGCATCTGATGATCCTCGCCAGCAAGCGGGATCCGGACGGCTACGCGAAGTGCCGCAGCCTGGCCGAGCGCCTGGCGGCGGCCTTGCCGGAAAGCCGGGCCCGGCCGAGCCGGGCGGCCAACGCCGAGCGCATGGCGAGCCTGCTGAGCACCGGGCAGATGGATCTCGCGGTGGTCGAGGCCGACACGGCCCGGGCGATGCTGGCCGGCGAGGGACCTTCGGCGGGCTACGGTCCGATCGACCTGCGCCTGCTTCAGGCGCTGGAGGGCGGCCATCTGCTGGTCGCCCGGGCGGCCTTTCCCGCGGCCCACGCCTACCGCGTGGCGGCGGCCCTGGGCGCGGCGGATCCGGGGCCGGGCGCGCCGCTGCCGCTGCACCCCGGAGTGGCGGCCTTTCTCTCCGGCGCACCGGCGCCGGCGGGGCCGGAAGCCGAGCCGACGGGCGAGGGAGCGCACGACCACTAGGAGGGTCACAACGCCCTCTGGGCGCCAAGGTGTGGCCTTCGCCGCGACACAGTCGGGCACCATATGGTAGCGAAGTCGTGGAGTCCGGGGGATGAGCAGCAAGCAGCGCGGAAAAGCCCGAAAGAGCAAAGGCCGGCCCTGGCGGCCGGGCCCGCTGCGCGAACTCGGCCTGCTCCTGGCCCTCCTGCTGGTGCTGGGCGTCAAGCTCGGCTGGGACTCTCTGGCCGAGCGCTCCTCGCTGCAGCTCCTCTGGTTCGCCGGGGAGGTCGGCTACCACCTGGCGGCGGCGGAAGAGGCGCTGAGCTTTCTGCTGCCGTGATCGCGCGTTGAAGCGCCGGGGGTGGCGCCTGATATCTTGAATCTGCCGATGACCTGAGAATAAGGACTCCGCCCATGGCCTTCTCGATCCGGCGACTCGACCACGTCGTCCTGCGGGTCGCCGACCTGGATCGCGCGATCGCCTTCTATCGCGACGTTCTGGGCTGCCAGGAGGAACGCCGGGTCGAGAGCATCTCGCTGGTCCAGCTGCGCGCCGGCGAGGCCCTGATCGACCTGATCCCCGCGCCGCCGCCCGCCGCCGGGCGCGGCAACATGGACCACTTCGCCCTGCGCATCGAACCCTTCGACGCGGCCGAGCTGCGCCGCCATCTCGAGGCGCATGGGGTTGCCGTCGGCGAGATCGTGTCCCGCTACGGGGCGGAGGGTGATGGACCCTCGCTCTACATCGAGGATCCGGACGGCAACACGGTCGAACTCAAAGGCCCGCCGGCCGCCTGAGCGGGCCCGGTCTGCCCCCTGATCCGTCCCTTGAGCGATTCGACTCGCAGCGGTCCGCCGGCGGCGACCAGCAGCACCGCCTGGTGCTCCCGGCAAAAGCGCCGGGCCTCGCGCAGGACGACGCTTTCCGGCGCGCCGCGCCGTGTCGCGTCCAGGAACTCGGCCAGCAGGCAGCCGCGGTCGCAGACGAAGTCGCGAACCTGGAATCGCCTTTTCATCAGGCCCCTTGAGGGCGAGCCCAGAGTGGTCTTGTAGATCGGGACGTAGGCGACGAAAGCGATCATGCGCGCTCCTATAGGCGATTATCTAGGCGGGCAGTGTGGCGCTTCTGTGATAAGTACTTGATGGGACAAAGGCGGAGGGCGGGGACTTGGACCGGCTGCGACCGGAGGGCGAGCGCGAGACCACGGAGCCGGGGCAGCCGGCGCCGACCGTCCGCGGCCTCTGGTCGGGGCTGGCGCCGGTCACCCGCGGCATCCTCCTGATGATGGCCTCGACCCTCGGCTTCGCGGCGATGCACGTCCTGGTCCGCTACGTCTCGGCCGAACTGCACCCTTTCCAGATCGCCTTCTTCCGCAACGCCTTCGGTGTGGTGGTCTTCCTGCCCTTCATGCTGCAGACCGGCCTCGCCGTCTTCCACACCCGCCGGTTCGGCCTGCACGGTTTCAGGGCGCTGCTCAACGTGGCCGCCATGCTGTGCTTCTTCAGCGCGCTCAGCATGACCCCGGTCGCCCAGGTCACCGCCCTGGCCTTCACGGCCCCGGTCTTCGCCGCGGTCCTGAGCGTGCTGCTGTTGGGCGAGCGGGTCCATGTCCGGCGCTGGAGCGCGATCCTGCTGGGCTTCCTCGGTACCCTGGTCGTCCTGCGCCCGGGGTTCCAGAGCATCGACCTGGGGTCTCTCCTGACCCTGGTCTCGGCGGTCCTCTGGGCCGCCACCATGATCGTCATCAGGGTCCTGGGGCGGAGCGAGTCGAGCCTGACCATCACCGCCTACATGAACGTCCTGCTGGCGGCGCTGTCCTTCCTGCCGGCGCTCCTCGTCTGGCAGACGCCGTCGCTGGCCACGCTGCTGTGGCTGCTCTTGATCGGCATCCTCGGCACCCTGGCGCAGATCGCCCTGGCCCAGTCCCTGAAGGAAGCCGAGCCCGGCGCCGTCATGCCTTTCGACTTCCTGAAGCTGATCTGGGTAGCGATCCTCGGCTACCTGCTCTTCGCCGAGCTGCCGGATGCCTTCATCTGGCTCGGCGGCGCGATCATCGTGCTCAGCACCAGCTACATCGCCTATCGCGAAAGCCGGCTCCGCAAGCGGCGGGCGCCCCAGGACCCCCCGCAAATGTGAGCTGCGACCGACCGTTGTCGTAGTGACGCTTATTCTGCTAGAATATGTCACTACAAAGCGGAGCCGGATGGCTGACATGGCCTTCGTCAGACGCAGAAGGACCCGGGGCGGCACCCTGGTCACCACCCTGATGGAGAGCTTCCGGGACCCGCAGGGCCGGCCGCGGCAGCGCACCCTGGCCAACCTGCACGGCGCCGACAGCGCCGACGAAGCGCTGGCCCGCGTAGCTGCGGTCATGGCCAGGCTCGAAGAGCTCTGCCGGGCGGTCGAAGCCGAAGCCAAGGCCGTGGCGCGTGCCACGGCACCGCTTGTCGGCGGGCGGGAGGCGCGGCTGCCCTGGGAGGTCCGGATCGAGCGGGACGCGCTCGAGAGCCGGCACCGCTGGCTCGAGGCGCGCGGCGCGCAGCTCCGGGCCTCCCTGGCGGCCCTGGCGGCCGACCGGGCCAAGCTCGAGCCTCATCGGACCTGGGACGACGCAAAGCTGCAGCGGGCGATCAAACGGGAGGGCCGGGCGCTGGACGCCGCGGCCAGGGCGGCCGTGGGCGAACGTCTGGCCGCGAAGTCGCTCGAGCGACGCAAGGCGAAAAGCGACGCCAGGCTGCGCCAGCTCGGCGCCCGCGCCCTGCTGGACGAGCACAGCCTGATCGACACGGCGAAGGCCCTCGGTGTCCTGCCCGACGGGGACTGGCCGCGGGATTGAAGGCCGAAGGCGCAGCGCCGGGGGAGGCTCTGCGGCTCTGTCATGCAGCGTTGCGCTGTAAGCTTCACCAGCAAAAAGCAAACGGCGGGTCGCAACCCGCCGCGCTTCTCTAGATGAAGAGAATTTTGTGCACTTACAGTGCTTGTTAACGGGCGGCCCTCGATCTCCAAGCGGCTAAGCTTTGGTCACCCAAAGTGGTTGCTAGCATTGGTTTTCTTTTGAATCAATCAGATTCCAAATATAATTCCCCACTATACACGGTAGTTTCAGATTTAGCCGTCTGGAGATCAAGGGCCAACCGCAACACACAATGACGCGACGATCTGCACATGGTTTGAACGTCGGCTCAGGCCGACACGGTACGGGTGTCCAAAACCCGCACCGAGGGGCGGGCTGATCATCCGCCCCTCGCCAGACGGAGAGGGAGCGTTCAATGGAACACAACTACAGGCTGGGCCTCGATGTCGGCTCCAATTCCATCGGTTGGTGTGCCGTTCATCTTGACGATGACGGCCGGCCCTGTGGCGTACTCTACGCCGGTGTGCGCATCCTGACGCCGAACGAAGAGGCCGGGCGCGATCCGCAGTCGAAACAATCGCTTGCCGCCAACCGCCGCGTGGCCCGCTCCCTGCGCAAGCGCCGCGACCGCTTTGTGCGCCGCCGCGACCTGTTGATGGAAACGCTGGTTCAGCACGGCCTGATGCCGACGGACACGGCCGAGCGCAAAGCACTGGAAAAGCTCGATCCCTACTGGCTGCGCGCCGCAGCTCTGCACCAGAGATTGGCGTTGGTGGAAATCGGACGCGCCATCTTTCATCTCAATCAGCGCCGCGGGTTTCAATCCAACCGGATCACGGACAGCGACGATACCGAGGGCAGCGCCATGAAGGCGGGCATACAAGTGCTCAACGAGACGCTTGAACAAGCCGGCGCGCGGACGCTTGGCGAATTTCTGGCGGAACGGAACGGTCGCGATCGCGAGGGCTATCTGATCAACCGTCTCGGCAACCGCTGCGGCAGGAAGCATAATCGAGGCGTTCGTTTTCGCCCGCGCGCCGAGGGCAACAAGGTGCTCTACGATCTCTATCCGCCGCGGGCGATGGTCGAGCATGAGCTTGAGGAGATCTGGAAAGAACAGGCGCCATATCACGACGTTCTCACCGACGATCTGCTGGCCCGGCTCAAGCGCATCATCATCGAACAGCGGCCGCTGAAAAAGCCGCTGGTGGGCAGATGCACATTCCGACCCGACGAAGAGCGCGCGCCGCGCGCCCTGCCCTTGTTCCAGCGCTTTCGCATCCTGATGGAGATCGCCAATCTGGAAATCGAGCGGCCCGGCAAGCGCGCACGCAAGCTGACGCTGCAGGAGCGCGACGCGCTGGCGGCGAAGCTGTCGTCCGCAGGTGCTGTGACCTTCGATGCCATGAAGAAGGCCATCAAGCTGTCCGATGATGCTTCGTTCAATCTCGAACGCGGCAAGCGCAAGGGGCTGGATGGCGACAAGACGGCGGCCCTGTTGGCCAAGGGTGGGAAGAATGCCAGTTTCGGCAAGGCATGGCGCGGATTTCCACGCGCGCGGCAAAGCGAGATCGTCGAAAAACTGCTGGCCGAACAGGACCACGACCGGCTGGTTTCCTGGCTTCAGGAGCGGTGCCGCCTGTCGCAATCGGCGGCCGAGGCCGCCAGCAATGCCCGGCTGCCGCAGGGCCACGCCCATATCGGCCGCTCGTTCCTGGCCGACCTCGTCGATCAAATGGAAAACGAAAGCGCCGAGGCGGTCGACCCGGAAACCGGCGAGGTCTATCAGCGTCCGCTGACCTACGATGAGGCCGTCAAACAGCTAGGCCTGCACCACTCCGATCTGGCGGCGGGCCAACACACCAAGCTGCCTTATTACGGCGAGGCGATGGCGCGCCATGTCATCTCCAACCCGGCCGCGCCCGAGGGCAGTCAGGAGTTCATCGGCAGGGTTCCCAATCCTACGGTGCACATCGCGCTCAACCAGATGCGCGCCGTCGTCAATGCCCTGATCGAGGCCTATGGCCCGCCGGCCGAGATCATCATCGAACTGGCGCGCGAACTGAAACAGAACAAGAAGCAAAAGGACGAGGCGACCCGCCGCAACCGGGAAAACGAAAAGGCCAATGAGGAAATCCGCGCTGCACTTGCGGAAATGAAAATGGCCTATACACCCGGCAACCGGTTGATCATGCGCCTTTATCACGAACTGTCGTCGACGGAACGCGTCTGCGTCTATTCCGGCAAGCCGATTACGATCAATATGATCCAGAACAGCGCGGTCGATGTCGATCATATCCTGCCGCGTTCCAAAACCCTCGATGACGGCTTTGCCAACAAGGTGCTGTGCACCCGCGAGGCCAACCGTGAGAAGAGCAACCGGCTGCCGGCGGATGCCTGGTCCGGCGATGAGTTGTCGGACATTCACGAACGCGCCAAGCGCCTGTTCCCGCACAAAGCCTGGCGGTTCGCGCCGGACGCCATGGAGAGGTTCGGCGCGCAGAACGATTTTCTGGCCCGCCAGTTGACCGACAGCCAGCACATGGCGCGGCTCGCCAAGGACTACCTGGGCCATCTCTACGGCGAGGACCGCAATCGTCGCGTCTGGGCCGTGCCGGGCCGGCTGACCGCCATGCTGCGCGGCTTTTGGGGTCTGAACGGGCTGATGAGCGACCACAATCTGCGCGATCAGGATACGCCGACCAAGAGCCGCGACGACCATCGCCATCATGCCGTCGATGCCTTTGTCATCGCTTGCAACGACCGTGGCATGTTGCAGCGGATCGCCACCGCGTCCGCGCGTGCCGAGAAGCTCGATCTCGACCGCTGGGCGGAAAAGGACAAGTTCCCCGAACCGTTCGACGGTTATCGCGAGGCGCTGCGGGCGAAGCTGGACGCGATGGTCGTCTCCCACAAGCCCGATCATGGTATCGGCCCGAACGCGCGCGACAGCGTTCATGCCACGTCCGGCAAGCTGCACGAGGAGACCGCCTATGGGCTGGTCGACGAGGAGATAGACGGCAAGCCCTTCAATCTCGTCACGCGCAAGCCGCTCATCGCACTGACCGCCAAGGAGATCGGCCAGGTGCGCGACGTGCGGCTGCGCGAGGAACTGGAAGAGGTGGCTTACGAAGCCGAGCGTGCCGGCGAAAAGCTCGAAACCGCGCTTGAACGTTTCGGACGCCAACGGGGGATTCGCCGTGTCCGCATCCTCAAGACCGAGAAATACACGCTGCGCATCACCCATGGGGAAGGCCGCTTCGAGAAAGCCTATGTGCCCGGCGCCAACCACCGCATCGAGATCTACGAGACGCCGGATGGCAGATGGCGCGGCGAGGGCATCTCGGTGTTCGACGCAAACCGCAGCGGCTTCGAACCGCGCTGGCCTATCGAACATCCTGGCGCGCAACTCAGATTGCGGCTCCACAAGGGCGATATGTTCACCGCCGATTTCGGCGAGGGCCGCAAACACTACATCGTGCGCAAACTCTCGCCGGCCAACAACCGCATCGAGTTCGTCTCGGACCGCAAAGCCGGCAAGGTCGAATCGTCCGGTTACATGCAGGCGGCCTATTCGAAACTCAAGGCCGCAGCCGCAAGGCGTGTGCGCGTCGACCCGATCGGCCGGGTCAAAGAGTTGGAAGACCGGTAATGGCCACCCGTATCGTCGAGATCGCCGAGGATGGCCGCCACCTGGCCAAGGAGCGGGGATTTCTGGCGGTGAAATCGGAAGGCGCGGAACTCGGCCGGGTTCCGCTGGACGACATTGCCGCCGTCATCGCCAACGCCCACGGCATCACCTATTCCAACAACCTTCTCGTGGCGCTGGCCGAACGCTGCGCGCCGCTGGTCATCTGCGGCGCCAACTTCCGCCCCGCCGCCATCCTGTGGAGCGCAGAAGGCCATCACGAGCAGGCGGGCCGCATGGCGGACCAGGCTGCCGCATCGGTGCCGCTCAAAAAACGCCTGTGGACACAGCTTGTCGTCGCCAAGATCGAAAGCCAGCGCGCCACGCTGGAAGCGGTCGGCGCCAAGCATGAAGGCTTCTATCTTCTGACGCGCAAGGTGCGCGCCGGCGATCCTGACAATGTGGAAGCACAGGCCGCGCGGCGCTACTGGCCGCTCCTGTTCGGCCGAGCATTTCGCCGCGACCGCCGGGCCGACGGGGTCAATGCCATGCTCAACTACACCTATACCGTGCTGCGCGCAGGCACCGCGCGCGCCATCATGGCGGCCGGTCTTCATCCAAGCCTTGGCCTGTCGCATCGCCAGCGCGGCAACGCCTTTGCGCTTGCCGACGATCTGATGGAGCCGTTTCGACCGCTGGCCGACCTTCTGGTGCATGACCTGATCCGCGACGGCCATGACAGGGTGGACACGGAAACCAAGCCGTTGCTGGCGCGTATCCTCGTGACCGATATGAGCACCGAAGACGGGGTCAGCCCGGTGGGCGTGTGCCTTTCGCGGCTAGCGCTGTCACTGGCGCGCTGCTTTGCCGGTGAGCAGAAAAAGCTCGATCTGCCCCGTCGGGCCCTGCCGTTGGAGGCCTGAGGCATGGCGCCGCGTTATCCTGTCCTGAGCGGGTACCGAATGATGTGGCTTTATGTGATGTTCGATTTGCCGGTGGGGACCAGGCAGGAGCGCAAGGCGGCGGCGGAATTCAGGAATTTTCTGCTCGACGAAGGCTTCGAGATGGCCCAGTTTTCCGTCTATCTGCGCTTTGCCGAGAGCAAGGAAGCCGCCGAAACCTACATCAGCCATATCGGCGCGGCGCGACCCGACAAGGGGAGGGTGCACATCGTCACCATCACCGACAAGCAATATGGCAATGCGCGCATCTTCGCTGGAAGGAAACGTGAACGAAGACCCGAAAATCCGAATCAGCTGGCGCTTTTCTAGCCCGTGCAGGGCGCAATTTTCCCGTTTGGAAAAGAAAAAAGCCCGGAATATCCGAGCTTTGGAAGGCGATCGAGTTTAGCCGCTTGGAGATCGAGGGCCAACCGCAACTCCGGCGTCACGTTCACGCCCGTGCTGGAGAGTTTAGCCGCTTGGAGATCGAGGGCCAACCGCAACGAGATCGTCGTCGGCGACGTTGCTGTACGAAGTTTAGCCGCTTGGAGATCGAGGGCCAACCGCAACACTTCGGAGTCAACGTCGATGGCGCCATCTAGTTTAGCCGCTTGGAGATCGAGGGCCAACGGGAACGAACTCGGTCACTCGCCGCCATATGAGACCGCCTGAGTATGGCAAAGACAGGCTGTAGCGTAGAGGATCGTACCAAGACTTGCGAATAACGGGTGGCGGGCCATGCGCGACAAAGATGCGAACTATTCCTTCGCTATCCTACTACGATGACATGACTGCACGGTGCGCTGCAATGACCAATTCTGCGAAGCAGTGCGCAAGCGCACTACGCTGGCATACGGAGACTGTCGACCGTCCGAACACCTTGCTGCTTACGACCGCCTTGAGCCCACTTGGCATGATTTCCGCTTTAGCGTGAATAGCTGCTAATGCTCTTTGGGCATTTCAACCCACTCAGTACGGCAATCATCGTCAGAGTAACGATCATTGATGATCCGCAGGGGATGATACCTCTTGTGATTGCAACGAAACAACTTAACCGCTGATCGCCTTGGAGCGCAAAAAGGCTGACGGCGACTGTCCCACAACACGTGCAAATTCGCGGTTGAAGTTTGATTTCGTATTGAACCCGCTGTTGAGCATTGCGCTCGTCACGGTCTCTCCATTTGCCAGTTGTTCACATGCATGACGGATGCGGTATCCGTTCACCAGACGGGAGACGTTTTCGCCTTTTGCGCGATTGATCGCCGCAGACAGTTGCTTCACCGGGACCTGCAAGCGACGAGCAAGCCGCGTGAGAGTAAGATCTGGGTCCAGATAGGGATGATCCTTCTCCATGAACTCGTCTAGGCGTGCGATCAGGGCTGTGTCCTCCTCTGTAGGAGCATATTGAGGCTCGGCATGCCCATGCTTGTCCTCCACCGCCCCTTCAGCATTGCGCGAAAGACTCAGAAGGCCGATGCCAAAAAGCGTGAAGGATGTGAAGACGCTGATGATCAGCGGGCGCAAGTCGACATAGCCCAGACCCAAAGCAACTGTGATCAGGATGTCCGATAGCGCGGACAAGATCAGCAAAACGCCGACGGCATTCCAAATCCGCACAGGGAGAGGGCCGGCCTCAAGCCGGGCAAGTGGCAGAGCACCTTCGTGACGGAGGCGAATTAAGATCGCGATGCCATAACCAGCAAAGATGGTAGGCAACACGATATCCAGTGTTTGGGGCGCAAAGAGCGTGCAAAAGGCAGTGAATGCGGGCCCCAGCAGATGGACCCCGTCGCGCTTGGGATCAAGTGGGCGCAGGGCAGTAGATTGGAACGTGAACCACGCAAGTGGCGGAGCAGCCACTGCCGTGACAGGTTGGATTACCGTCAATATGGATAGCCCGTAATGCTGCGTAAGCGAGATCACAAGCGCCTGGATGACGCAGGCGGCAAGCAGGATCAGGAAGGGAAGCGACCGATCCGCGGCTATCAAGTGGCGCACAAACAAAAAACCGAGGATCAAGGCAACAACAAGAGGAATCGGAAGCGTGAGCATATCCACCAATTAGACCGATATCCGGTTGTGTGCGACCTGAAACCGGTTCGAGGACGCGTTGTGGTTGGGTGTGATGGCAGAAGAACCGATCTTCCCAACTCTGGAGACCCAAAAATGAATTCGCTACTTCTTATTTCCGCTATTGCTCTTACCCTCGTCCGTCCGGCGGTCGCTGACCCAAAAGTTGGCTTCGACCGGTTCGATATTCAAGCAGATCACCGCGCCGGTCTCATCGAGGCGGCGATGTGGTCGCCAGTGGGTCGAGCGACCTATTCCGTACCAATCGGTGACAGTCTCGTGTTTGAACCGGTGGAAGCTTATGTCGGCGCGGCGCTGCCGGATCGGGAACTGCCGTTGATCGTCGTATCGCACGGTTCAGGCAGCAGCATCGATGGCGTGGCCTGGCTTGCAGCAGGCCTGGCCGAACGGGGAGCGTTGGTTGTAGTCATGAACCATCCCGGCACAACATCGGGCGACAGTTCTCCGCGCCGCACAGTGCGTCTGTCTGAGCGTGCGGCAGATTTGAGCGCGGCGCTCGATCATGTCCTGGCCGATCCTTATCTCGTGGAGCGGATCGATACGGATCGGATTTCCGCACTCGGTTTCTCGCTCGGCGGATCCACCGTTCTGGGCATCGCCGGCCTACGCCTCAACCCGGAAGCTTACGGTACCTATTGCAAGGCGTCAGGAGAGGCCGCGCAGGATTGTTTGTTTCTTTCGCGCGGCGGGGTTGATTTTGAAAACCTGCCACCGGAATTTTCAGCCGATATGTCGGATGCGCGCTTTACCCGCGTTATCGCGGTTGATCCTGGTTTCACCTATGCTGCCATCCCCGAAAGCGCAGCAGCGGTTGGAGTGCCGGTACAACTGGTGACGTTGGGCGACAGCTTCCCTTGGTTTGCAGTGGATGTTCGAGCCGAGGGCAGCGGACTGGTCGATATGCTGCCGCTTGTGGAGCACACGGTGATCCCAAATGCGCATCACTATTCGTTCTTGCCGCTTTGCAAAACAAATGCGGTGGAATTGCTCATAGAAGAAGGTGAAGACCCAATCTGCGACGACCCCAGTGGCTGGGACCGCGCCGCGGTTCATGCCGCGTCGATCAAGGCGATCGCCTGGTTCTTGGGGCTATAAGCGAAATCGGATACGTTGGGTCCAGCCGCAAACATTATGCGGCTGGCTTCAAAACGCGTCTTCACAAGGAGCCTGGACGTACTTGAGGCCGTGACTCCTAGAGATCGAACCGATGATAGCAACGTCCGTAAAGGGGCCATCGAACCAGAATGGTAAAACGTCGCGCAATCGGCGGCGAATGGCGGATGGGGTGGGATTCGAACCCACGAGACGCTTTCACGCCTGCCGGTTTTCAAGACCGGTGCCTTCAACCGCTCGGCCACCCATCCGCTGCGCGACGACTAGGTAGCAAGCCAGCCGAGGGGCGAAAAGGGGGCACTTAGAGATCGTCGTTCGTAGCGCCCGGGTTTTCCCGGTAGGCGGCGATCGCGGCTTCGAGCTCTGCCGGCGTCATGTCGTTGACGTTGATATCGCCGATCGCCCAAAGCCGACAGGCCAGAGTTTCCTCGTAGCGCTTCTGAACCGCCTCGCAGCGCGCGAGAGCGAGGTCGAGCGCGTCCCGGACGGCGACCTGCGCCACGGCCATGCCGAAGGCAGGACCGGTGTCGCCCTTGGCCCCGGCGATGGCGAAGGCGCGGGCGTGGGGCCGTGTCAGGTATTCCTCGAAGTCGGTCTCGTAGCCGGATGGCGCCCGCGGGGCCGCGGCGCAGGCGGTCAGCGACAGCGCCGTTATCATGCAGATCGTACGCAGCGAGACTTTTCTCTTGTTCGGCATTCCCCTTCCCGTATCCCCTCGATCGGCTCGAATCCGGCAAAAGGATAGCACGGCCGCAGCACGTCATCGTCCGGGAATCATCCTGTCCCGCGCCCGCAAGCCAACTCGGACGGCTGCGCGGTGCCCGGCAGAAGGTGCGCCGCCACGGACTCCGCGGCCGGCGACCTACATGCCGGCGATCGCGCGCACGGATTTGACCAGCAGAAAGGACAAGGCGAAGGACCCGCTGAAAAGTGCCAGCGCCGTCAGAACGTCGTCGTAGTTCATGAGACCCAGCCCCCGATTCTCTCCGGCGCCTTGGTTTAGCACAGTCGGGGGGAAGAAAAACTGTGGTGAAAACCACAGTGGCCATCACAAGATAGGG
>JAKSBE010000442.1 GCA_022361275.1 Kiloniellales bacterium | reverse complement strand
CGCGAATGGGCCGGCAAGACGGCGGCCGTGGTTGCGGCGGCGCGCCGCGTCTCGACCCTGGCCAGGCGCTTCTCGATGGCCACTCAGCTCGCCTCGCGCGGTCTTGCTCTGCTCGTCATCGCGATCGGGTGCTACCGCGTGCTGCAGGGTGACCTGACCGTGGGCGAGTTGCTCGCCTTGCAGCTCCTTGTCGCCCGCGTGACGACGCCGATCATCCAGAGCGGCGACGTCCTGCGGCAGTACCAGGAGGTCGCCGTCGCCATCGCCGCGTTGCGCGCCTTCCTGGCCGCGCCGAGGGAGGTACCCGGCCTGCGCCCCGGCCGGCGACGGTTCGTCGATGGCGGCCTCGACGCCCGCAACGTGACGCTCGTCTATCCGAAGTCATCGCGTCCCGCGCTCGATGACGTCAGCTTTTCGCTCCCAGGCGCCGGCGTCTTCGCCGTCGTCGGTCGCAACGGCTCGGGCAAGACGTCCTTGCTGCGCGTGTTGCTGGGTCTGCAGCGGGAGTTCGAGGGGCAAGCGCTCATCTACGGCGAGGAGGTCCGCGACTACGATCCGCGCTGGCTGAGGAGCCGCATCGGGGTGGTCGATCAGGATACGGTCCTCTTGTCGGGATCGATCCGCGACAACGTCTCGCTCGGCCTGGATGGAGTCGACGAAGCGCAAGTGCGCGAAGCCCTGGCCTTCGCGGATGCCCTGTCCTTCGTGGGCCAGATGCCCGGCGGCATCGACGCCGAGATCACCGAGCACGGCCGGAACCTCTCCGGAGGTCAGCGCCAAAGGTTGTCGATCGCGCGGGCGGTCGTTCGGGATCCGCAGATCGTCTTTCTCGACGAGCCGACGGCCTTTCTCGATGCGGAGGCCGCCGTCGGCCTCGAGCAGAAGCTGACCTCGTGGGGGCGCGGCCGGCTCTTGATCCTCGTCTCCCATCATCTGGCTGCGACCCGCAGCGCAGATCAGATCCTTGTGCTCGACCAGGGCCGCCTGGTCGGCCAGGGCCGGCACGGCGAGCTTCTCCGGGACTGTGCCGTGTACGAGACTCTTTGGCGCGACTACCTGCGGTCGCTCGAAGGTACCGGCGAAAGCGCCCCGGTCGTGGGGGCGGCGCAGCCGGGCGCGTGGTCTCTGGACACGAAGGAACGGGGTGCGCCGAAGGGTCCAATCACCCCCTGACGCAGGTCGTACCGGCAGGCAGCCCGGATTCAGGCCCGGGCGACGACGTTGGGGCGGTCCAGGGCGTAGCCGGCGGCACGGACGGTGCGGATGAGGTCCGGTTCCGAGTCGGCGTTCAGCGCCTTGCGCAGGCGCCGGATGTGGACGTCGACCGTGCGCGGCTCGACGTAGATGTCGCGGCCCCAGACCGCGTCCAGCAGCTGTTCGCGGCTGTAGACCCGGCCCGGCGAGCGCAGCAGATGACGCAGCAGGCGGAACTCGGTCGGGCCGAGCCGCACCTCGCGGGCGCCGCGCCGGACCCGGTGGGCCGCCAGATCCATGATCAGGTCCTCGAACTGCAGGATCTCGCTCGCCACGGCCGGCTGGGCCCGGCGCAGGACGGCACGGATCCGAGCGATCAGCTCGGCCGGCGAGAAGGGCTTGGTGATGTAGTCGTCGGCCCCGCTGTCCAGGCCGCGCAGCTTGTCGGCCTCCTCACCGCGGGCGGTCAGCATGATGATCGGCACGTCGCGCACGCCGTTGTGGCGGCGCAGCTGGCGGCAGACCTCGAGCCCCGAAAGGTGCGGCAGCATCCAGTCGAGGAGGATCAGCTCGGGAGTCTCCTCCTTGACCGCGAGCAGGGCCTCTTCGCCGTCATGGGCCTCGGCGACTCGGAAGCCTTCACGTTCCAGGTTGTAGCGGAGGAGGGTGACTAAGGGGATCTCGTCTTCAACGATCAGGATCAAGGGTGTCATGCCTCAGATGTTCCGGTGTCGTCCTCGCCGTGCTTGCTTTTCAGAGTCTCGATCACGCCGGGATCGCGCGGCTCCACCACCGAGAAGCTCGAGGTATCGGCCTTCGGTCGTCCGAAGGCGATCCACTCGCCGGTGACCAGATAGTTGATGTATTCCGCGACGTTGGTCGCGTGGTCACCGATGCGTTCGATGTTGCGCGCGACGAAGAGCAGATGGGTGCCGGGCGTGATGTCCCGCGGATCCTCCATCATGTAGGTCAGGAGTTCGCGGAACAGGCTGGTGTACATCTCGTCGACTTCCTCGTCGCCGCGCCAGACCTCCAGCGCCTTCTCCGCGTCGCGTTCGACGTAGGCGTCGACGACCTTTTTGATCTGCGACTGGACCAGCCGCGCCATGCGCTTGGGCGAGTGCATGGGCCGGACCGGTCGCATCTGGCTGAGCGCCATGGCCCGCTTGGCGATGTTGCAGGCGTAGTCGCCGATGCGCTCCAGGTCGGTCGCGACCTTCAGGGCGCAGAGCACCTCCCGCAGGTCGACCGCCATGGGCTGGCGCAGCGCCAGCAGGCGGACCACCAGTTCGTCGACCTTCTGCTCGAGGGTATCGACCTCCTTGTCGGATTCGATGATCCGCTGCGCCATCTCGCTGTCGCGCCGGATCAGGGCCTCGACGGCGCCGGCAAGCTCGGCCTCGACCATGCCGCCCATACGAACGATCGTACGGCGCAGTTCCTCGAGCTGTTCGTCGAAGGCCTTGACGATATGATCGGCTGGGTTGGTCACGGCGACCTCCGTATCGCGAGTTCGGCCCGGCTCAACCGAAGCGGCCGGTGATGTATCCCTGAGTGCGTTCGTCCCTGGGGTTGGTGAAGATCTGCTCGGTCTCGCCCTCCTCGACCAGGTCGCCCAGGTGGAAGAAGGCGGTACGCTGGGACACCCGCGCGGCCTGCTGCATCGAGTGGGTGACGATGACGATCGTGTAGTTTTCCCTGAGCTCGTCGATCAGCTCCTCGATCTTGGCGGTGGCGATGGGATCGAGGGCGGAGCAGGGCTCGTCCATCAGGATCACCTCCGGGCTGACCGCGATCGCGCGGGCGATGCAAAGGCGCTGCTGCTGGCCGCCGGAGAGGCCGGTCCCCGGCTGGTCCATGCGGTCCTTGACCTCCTCCCAGAGGCCGGCCCTGCGCAGGCTGGTCTCGACCACCTGGTCGAGCTGGGCCCGGTTGTCGGCCAGGCCGTGGATGCGCGGCCCGTAGGCGATGTTGTCGTAGATCGACTTCGGGAAGGGATTGGGCTTCTGGAAGACCATGCCGACCCGGGCGCGCAGCTGCACGACGTCGAGCTTGGGATCGTAGATGTCCGCGGCATCGAGCGTGATCCTGCCCTCGACCCGGCAGCCGTCGATGACGTCGTTCATCCGGTTCAGGCAGCGCAGGAAGGTCGACTTTCCGCAGCCCGAGGGGCCGATCAGCGAGATCACCTGGTTGGCGTTGATGTCCAGGTCGACGTGCTTCAAGGCTTGTTTGTCGCCGTAGTACACGTTGACGTCGCGGCCGATCATCTTTGCCGTGGTCGGCTCGGCTTCGGCCACGCCGGGCGGCACGTCCTTGTTCGCGCTGTCCGTCGCAGCGGTCGTCTCGACTGCGGCCATCGGTTTTCTCCCTCCTACCAGCGGCGCTCGAAGCGCTTGCGCAACAGCACTGCAAGGGCATTCATGAGTATCAGGAACCCGAGCAGGACCATGATCGCCGCTGAGGTTCGCTCGACGAAGGCGCGCTCGGGGCTGTCCGCCCAGATGAAGATCTGGACCGGCAGCACCGTCGCCGAGTCGGTGAAGCTGCCCGGAATGTCGACGATGAAGGCGACCATGCCGATCATCAAGAGCGGCGCGGTCTCGCCCAGCGCCTGCGCCATGCCGATGATGGTTCCGGTCAGGATTCCGGGCATGGCCAGGGGCAGGACGTGATGGGTCATGACCTGCAGCTTGGAGGCGCCGACGCCGAGCGCCGCCTCGCGGATCGAGGGCGGCACCGCCTTCAGGGCCGCGCGCGAGGCGATGATGATGGTCGGCAGGGTCATCAGCGCCAGCACCATGCCGCCGACCAGCGGCGCCGAGCGCGGCAAGCCGAAGAAGTTCAGAAAGACCGCCAGGCCCAGCAGGCCGAAGACGATCGAGGGCACCGCGGCGAGGTTGTTGATGTTGACCTCGATCAGGTCGGTCCAGCGGTTCTTGGGCGCGAACTCTTCCAGGTAGACCGCGCTGAGCACCCCGATGGGGAAACTGAGCAGCAGGGTCACGATCAGGGTCAGGAAGGAGCCGACGGCGGCGCCCCAGATGCCGGCCTGCTCCGGCTCGCGGCTGTCGCCGGCGGTGAAGAAGGTGGTGTTGAAGGTGCTGCGCACGGCGCCGTCGGCGCTCAGGGCGTCGATCCAGGCGATTTCCCGGTCGGTGACCCGCCGGTCGCTCTCCGGCAGGTCGCGATCGATCTTGCCCTTGTTCAGGCTGTCGATGTCGTCGGACGCCTTGACCCAGACGGTCCGCGTGGTGCCGATCACGCCGGGGTCCTCGAGCACCACGCTGCGCAGGGTGATGTCGGCGCCGGTGGACAGCAGGCCGCTGAGCCTGCGCCGTTCGCGCCGCTCGGTGACCTCCGGGAAGCGCTCGCGGATCGAGCCGCGAACGAGTGCGGCATAGTTGGCCAGGGACAAGGTCTCGATGTCCCGGGTGCCGTCCGGATCGATGACGCTTTCGTCGAAGTTTATCTCGAGCGCGATCTCGGTCTGCCAGAAGGCCGTGTAGCCCTTGGCGACGATACTGACCAGAAGCAGGCCCAGCACGCCGATGGCGGCCACGATGGCCAGCGCGCCGTAGAATCGGAAACGACGCTCCGCGGCGTAGCGACGCTGCAGCCGCTTGTCCCAGGTGCTGGAGCCGATCCTGTCGGTCAGGGGAACGCTGCTGTCAGTCATACTTTTCTCGGTACTTGCGGACCACGTGGAGGGCCACGACGTTGAGCGCGAGGGTGACGGCGAAGAGCACCAGGCCAAGGGCGAAGGCGGCCAGCGTCTTGGCGCTGTCGAACTCCTGGTCGCCGACCAGCAGCGTGACGATCTGCACCGTGACCGTGGTCACCGCGTCCAGGGGATTGGCGGTGAGGTTCGCGGCCAGGCCGGCGGCCATCACCACGATCATGGTCTCGCCGACCGCCCGGCTGACCGCCAGCAGGACGCCGCCGACGATGCCCGGAAGGGCGGCCGGGATGATGACCTGCTTGATGGTCTCGGCCTTGGTCGCGCCGAGGGCGTAGGCGCCGTCGCGCAGCGACTGCGGCACGGCGTTCATCACGTCGTCGGACAGGGAGGACACGAAGGGGATGATCATGATGCCCATGACCGCGCCGGCCGCCAGGGCCGACTCGGAGGACACGGTGAGGCCGACGCTCTCGCCGAAGTTGCGGAAGAACGGCGCCACGGTCAGGGCGGCGAAGAAGCCGTAGACCACCGTCGGCACGCCCGCCAGGACCTCGAGGACCGGCTTGACCGTCGCCCGGACCTTCGGCGAGGCGTACTCCGACATGTAGATCGCCGAGAACAGCCCGATAGGCACGGCGACCAGCATCGCGATCACGGTGATCATCAGGGTGCCGGCGAAGAGCGGGATCGCGCCGAAGGCGCCGGAGGCGCCGACCTGATCGGCGCGCAGCGCGGTCTGCGGGCTCCAGTCCAGGCCGAAGAGGAACTCGGTCACCGGGACCTTGGAGAAGAAGCGCAGCGCCTCGAACAACAAGGAGAGCACGATCCCGACCGTGGTCAGAATGGCGATGGTCGAGGCGACCTGCATGATGACCATAACCACGCGCTCGACCAGATTGCGCGCGCGCAGCTGCGGCACGACGCGCCCGCGCGCCAGTCCGAGCCCGCCGAGGGCCACGGCGATGACGACGCCGAACATCGCAAAGCTGCCGATCTCGCGGAAGCGTGCATAGGCTTCGGCGGCGGCGGTCAGTTCCGGATCGGCCGCGCGGCTGACGACGTTGCCGGTCGCCAGGTTCTTGATGTCGGTGATCAGCAGCGACAGCTCGCCCGCGCTCAACGTCGTGGCGCTCGCCGGCAGGTTGGCCTTGAGAGACCATTCGGCCAGCAACGGCTCCAGGATCAGCCAGGCTGCCGCAACGATGAGAGCGGGCAGGCCGCACCAGATGGCGACGAAAAACCCGTAGTAGTGCGGCCTCGAATGGAGCTCGCCCGATCGGCCGCCGGCGGTGACCAGGGCACGGTTCCGCCCGAGATAGAAGCCGAAGAGGCAGATCAGGCCGAAGGCCGTAAGGAAAACGATGCTTTGCATTGCGCCCGTCTTCTTTTTTCGGCGCCGTGCCGGTCATCGATCGCCCGGCGCCCCCCCGAATGCCTTAACGAAGGCCGTCTCGAAGTCGAATGCTCTAAAGAATGTTCTGCGAGGTCAAAGCGGTGGTCGAAAAACGTGCGGTTCGAGAGGCTCAGCCGGCAGCCGTCCGAATGTGAGGGCGGCTGCCGGCGGTGCGGCCCCGTTTTTACATGGACAGCGGTTCCAGGCCGCGAGCCGCGGTGGCCACAGCCTTGCGATCCGCGTCGGGCAGCGGGATCAGCCCCTTGTCGAGGAGGTAGCCATCTTCGCCCCAAGCCTTGTCGCTGGTGAACTCGGCGACGAACTCGGCGATCCCCGGAACGACGCCGACATGCTGCTGCTTCACGTAGAAGTACAGCGAGCGGGAGACGCCGTACTCGCCGCCGGCGATGTTCTCGAAGGTCGGCTGGGCGCCGTCGACCGTCGCGCCCTTGATCTTGTCGGCGTTCTGGTCGAGGAAGCTGAAGCCGAAGATGCCGATGGCGTTGGGATTGGCCTCCAGCTTCTGGACGATCAGGTTGTCGTTCTCGCCGGCCTCGATGAAGGCGCCGTCCTCGCGGACGGTGTGGGCAGCCGTCTGGAAGGCCTTCTTGTCCTCTTTGCGCAGGGCCGCGAGGGACTCGAAGCCCTTGGCGCCGCCTTCCATCGCCAGTTCGACGAAGGCGTCACGGGTGCCGCTGGTCGGCGGCGGGCCGAGAACCTCGATCTTGGTGTTCGGCAGGGACGGATCGATGTCGCTCCAGTTCTTGTAGGGGTTGGCGACCATCTTGCCGTCGACCGGCACTTCCTTGGCCAGCGCCATGAAGATCTGCTTCTTGGTCAGCTTCAGGCTGGGACCGCCCTTGGCGTTGGCCAGAACGATGCCGTCGTAGCCGATCTTGACCTCGGTGATCTTGATGCCGTTCTTGGTGCAGGTCTCGAACTCGGAAGACTTGATGCGCCGCGAAGCATTGGTGATGTCAGGGTGCTCGACGCCGATGCCGGAGCAGAACAGCTTCATGCCGCCGCCGGAGCCGGTGCTCTCGACCACCGGGGTCTTGAACTTGGTGGTCTTGCCGAATTGCTCGGCAACAGCGGTGGAGAAGGGAAACACGGTGGACGATCCGACGATCCGGATCTGGTCTCGGGCCAGGGACGGGCCCGCGAAAGCCGCGGTCGCCATGCCGGCAACCATGGCTACTGCAAGGGACTTCTTGATCACGAGATGTACTCCCAGGTTTTCTGACTTTTTGGGGGCTCGAAGATGCGGCGGACGGGCTTCGCTCCTCCCAAGCCCCGGGATCCGCCGAAACGCCGCGACGGTAAGGCGGCCACGGGGATGGAATTACTACAAGTGTGTTACAGTTTTTTGACACACCCCGGGCCGGCGCGCAGGCTTTCGCCGTGCAGTTTCTGGGGGGCAGCTATTCGGCTGCGGGCTGGGCCGTGCGGCCGCCTTGTGCCGGTGCTTCGCCGGCCAGCGGCAGGTGGATCGAGAAGCAGGAGCCCTGCCCCGGCCGGCTTTCGATGGTCAGCCGGCCGCGATGCCGGTTGGCGATGTGCTTGACGATGGCCAGGCCCAGGCCGGTGCCGCCCAGGGCGCGGGAGCGGGCCTTGTCGACCCGGTAGAAGCGTTCGGTCAGGCGCGGGATGTCCTCGCGCGCGATGCCCTCGCCCTGGTCGATCACCGAGACCTTGATCCCGGCGAGATCCTGCCGTCCGCTGACCTCGCTGGGCATCCTGACCGGCTCGACGATCACCCGGACGTCGGTCTTCGGCCGGCCGTACTTCACGGCGTTGTCGATCAGGTTCTGGAACAGCTGGTTCAGTTCGTCCTCGTTGCCCAGAACCTCCGGCGCCCCATCGAGCTCGAGCCGGATGCGCATCTGCTTCTTGCGGGCCTGGATCTCGAGGGCGCTGACGGTACTGCGCAGGATCTGGACCAGGTCGACCTGGTCCTTGGGCGGCGTGTGCTCGTCGAGCTCGATCCGCGAGAGGGACAAGAGGTCCTCGATCAGGCGCGACATGCGCTGCGCCTGCTCTTCCATGATCGACAGGAAGCGCTCCCGCGCCGCGCCGTCGTCGCGCGCCGGCCCGCGCAGGGTCTCGATGAAGCCGACCAGGCTGGCCAGCGGCGTACGCAGCTCGTGGCTGGCGTTGGCCACGAAGTCCCCGCGCAGGCGCTCCGCCCGGCGGATCGCGGTCAGCTCGTGCAGGCTGAGAACCGCCGCTTGCTCGTCGTCGCCGGGCAGCGGAGTCAGCCGGGCCTGGAACGAGCGCTCGATGGCGCCGGGCAGCTGAAACTCGACGCCGCCGACCCACTCGCCCCGGCAGGTGCGCTCGGCCGCGTCGACCACTTCGGGGTGACGTAGGATCTCGACCAGGGCACGGCCTTGCTTGCCGTGACCGAACAGCACCTCGGCGGAGGTGTTGAGTCGGAGCAGGCGGGTCTCGGCATCGAGCAGGATCATCGGATCGGGCAGGGCCGAGAGCACGGCCTCGCTGCTCGCCAGCTTGGCGCGCAGGGCCGCCTCGCGGAGGCGCAGCTTCTCGTCGGCCTCCGCGACCGCCGGCTCCAGCGGCGGGCCGATCTGGCTCGACAGGGCCTCGTCGTCGTCTTCGGATGAGCGCTGCGCCTTGTTCTCCGCCAGATCCCGGATTCGCTGCAGCAGGCGCTCCAGGCGCCTTAGCTGCCAGGCGGCGATCGGCGCGCTCGCCAGGACGACGGCGGCGACGGAGGCCAGGGCGGCGATCCAGCCCAGGCTGTCGGCGGCGGCCAGGATCATCAGGGTCAGCACACCGGGTGCCGCGACGACCAGGGTCGCCTGGATGCGCTGCCTCAAGGCGCTGGGACGCTGCATCATGGTTTTCGCCTGACCTCGGTCGGGCGTCGCCGGGGCCCGACTCGGCCTTAGCGCCGCCTCGCCGGGCAGACTAGGGCATTATCCGATCGGATGGAATCGCTTCGCGATCCATGCGGCTATTCGGCGCCGACCGCCTCGTAGGCAGCGATCGCCGCGGCGGTCACCATCTCGTTGACGGTCGCGCCGGTGGTGACGATCTGGGCCGGCTTCGACAGGCCGATCAGCAGCGGGCCGATCACCGTGCCGCCGCCCAGGTGCTGCAGCAGCTTGCCGGAGATGTTCGCCGAATGCAGCGCCGGCATGACCAGCACGTTGGCCGGGCCGGACAGCCGGCAGAAAGGATAGAGGTCGGTCATCAGGGCGTGGTCCAGGGCGACGTTGGCCTGCATCTCGCCGTCGTACTCGAAGTCGACGTCGCGCCGGTCCAGGACCTGCACGGCCTCGCGGATACGCAGCGCCTTCTCGCGCAGGGGATTGCCGAAGTTCGAGAAGGACAGCAGCGCGACCCGGGGCTCGTGGCCCATGGCGCGTGCCTGCTCGGCGCTCTGGATCGCGATGTCGGCCAGCTGCTCCGGGGTCGGCAGCTCGTGGACCGAGGTGTCGGCCAGGAAGACCGTCCGGTTGCGCTGGGCGAAGATGGTCAGGCCGAAGGCCCGGTGCCCGGGCTTGGGGTCGATGACCCGGCGCAGGTCGTCGAAGGACACGCCGAAGCTGCGG
>JAKSBE010000045.1 GCA_022361275.1 Kiloniellales bacterium | reverse complement strand
CCAGGCCAAGGAGCCCCTGCGCCGCTCAGATGTACTTCAGGATCAGCTCGGCGATGCGGTCCTCGCCGAGGATGGGCGGCAGGACGGTCAGCACCTTGGCGTCGCCGTCGAGCAGGTAGATGAAGCTGCCGTGGCTGTAGATCGGCGTGCCGTCGATCATCTCGTGGAGCTTCTTCGCCTCGACCTGGAAGGCCGCGCGGGCGGCGGCCAGCTCGGCCTCGCTGCCGGTCAGGCCGAGCAGGCGCGGATGGATCTTCGGCATGGCCTCGGCCAGGGCCTCGGGCGTGTCGTTGACCGGATCGACGGTGATCATGATCGGCTGCAGGGCCTCGGCCTCGTCGCCGAGGAGGTCGAGGGCGGCGGCCAGGCGCGGCAGGGCGACCGAGCAGATCGCCTCGCAGGAGGCATAGCCGAAGAAGATCAGCATCGGCCGGCCGGCGAAGTCGGCCTCGCTGCGCCGGGTCCCGGTCTGGGCGACAAGGTCGAAGGCGGCCTCGATCTCGACCGGGAAGGGTAAGGCCGCGTCCGGCAAAGGCGGCGGCGCCTCGGACGCCTGGGGCGCCTCGGCCCGGGTCTTCGCCGCATGGGCCGCGGCCTCCTCCGGGGTCTTGTGCTCGACCCCGTCGTGCGCCGTTGCCCCGAGCGGCGCCAGGAGCAGGGCGCCGGCCAGGAATCCGGCGGAGAGCGGGTCGCCGCGGGTCATCCGGTCATTCCTCGAAGAGGTACTTCTTGAAGGCCTCGTCCGTCTCCAGGCCCAGGCCGAGGTAGCCGTCGCGCGCGATCAGGGCGTTGACCCGCGGGTCCTTGCGGAACCAGGGCCCCTTCTCCTTGGCGGCCTCGGGGTTGGCCTCGGCCCATTCCTTGGTCCAGCGGTTGGTCTTGGACCACTCGGTCTCGCCCTTCCGGCGGATCAGCTGCACCTGGTACATCTTGGCCGGCGTGTACTCCGGCAGACCGACCAGCAGGCCGTCGACCTCGACCTCCTGGTTGCAGTAGGGCAGCAGGTCCAGGTTGGCGCCGGTGAAGGCCGGCTGGACGTTCTTGTTGGCCAGGACCAGCACGCCGTCGGCGGCCCGCAGCAGGCCGAGCTGGCGGCGGCCCTCGCCGCAGTTCTCCGGGCAGTCGCCGGTCAGCTCGCAGAGCACGTCGACGACCTTGGCCTCGAAGCGCGCGTTCTCCTGGCCCAGCAGGTTCCAGTTCTTGGCCTGGCTGCCCTTGGAGAAAGGCCCCTCGTCCTCGCCTTCGGCCAGGGCGCTGCCGAAGGCCGCGATCAGCGCGACGGCGGCGACCAGTGCGATAGCTTTCATAGCGGCCTCCCCTACTGCTTCGGCTTGGGAATGGCGAAGGGCGGGATGACGTCGTAGTCCTCGTGGCTGAGGTTCACGAGGCCGTCGTTCGCGGTCACCGTCTCGACCACCAGGTAGTTGATGCCGTCGCGCTCGTAGAGCAGACCGTCGGCGGTGATCAGGTCGCTCTGCACTTCGAGTATGGTGTCGCCGCCGGTCACGTGATCGTCGCCCTCGTACTTGAGGACCATGTAGACCGTGCCGTCTTCGGCCAGCACGCCGACCGGGATCCCGCCGGCCGCGCACCACAGGGCGCAGGTGTGATGGGCCGAGCCGAGCACGGACTCCGGCCCGCCCATGACTCCGGAGAAGTAGCACCAGGTGTCGATGACCTCGCCCTTGATCTTGACGCGCTCGCCCTGCGTCGCCGCGAGGGCGCTCGCCGGCAGCGCCAGCGCGGCCAGCATCAGGCCGGTGATCAAGCCTCTCATGCCCTGCCTCCTCTCTTCATGGTGCTCCTGGCACAGTCGCAGTCAGCCGGGACTGCACTCAAGAGATAGCAAACTTGGGAGACCTGCGGAAGAAACCGGCGGTGCCGTAAGGCTTTGCTCACGCAGACGTGTACGATCGTGCGTCGGCGGGAGGCGCCGGCGCCGGCCATCGAGGACCGGCGCCGTTGCCAGGTCGCGCGCCGGCCTGTAGTGCTGGCCCGCAACGCTGGTGGGCGCCGACGCCATGGTTGGCGGCGCCTCGAGAGTGTCCGGAGCCGAAATGGAACTGGAGTGGCCGCAGAGCGCGGTGCGGAGCCTCCTGCTGCTGCAGAAGGAGGTGCAGCAGGCGCTGGGGAACGCCTTCGGTGAGGCCAGCGCGAGCGAGGACGGCCTTCAGGCCGCCATCCTGGTCCTGCTCGCCCTGGTCTTCGGCATGCTGCACGCGATCGGG
Organism: Kiloniellales bacterium; assembly: GCA_022361275.1. Taxonomy (GTDB): domain Bacteria; phylum Pseudomonadota; class Alphaproteobacteria; order Kiloniellales; family JAKSBE01; genus JAKSBE01. Next base: position 1,649 of record JAKSBE010000045.1, on the reverse strand, counting down.
CCGGGCCACGGCAAGTCGGTCATGGTGGCCTATTTCCTGGGTCAGGACGCGCCCCTGCGCCAGGGTCTCACGGCAAGCCTCAAGCTGATCGCCGTCCACGTCGGCTCGGCGATCCTGCTGGTGCTGACCGCGGTCACCCTGCTCGACGTCTCCTTCGGCCTGCGCCCGGCGGACTTCCCGCTGCTGCGCCAGATCAGCTACGGCGGCGTGGCCGCCCTGGGCCTCTTCCTGCTGGTCCAGGCGCTGCGCGGCGCCCCGGGCGGGCGCCATGCCAAGGGCGGCGGCCTGCTGCCCTACGTCGTGGGCCTCTCGCCCTGCCCGCTGACCACGATCATGATGCTGGCGGCGGTCGGCACCGGGGCCATCGCCCTGGGCCTGGTCGTCTCGCTCGCGATGGCACTGGGCATGGTGGTGACGGTCGGCGCCTTCGCGCTGCTGGCCATCCTGGCGCGGTGCTGGCTCTTCGGGGTCTTCGAGCGGCACCAAGCGCGCATCCTCAAGATCGGCCGTGGCTTCGAGGTCTTCGGCGCTCTGGCGGTGACGGCGCTCGGCCTGCTGCTCCTGGCCGGGGAGCTGGCGTGACACGACGGGCGGCGATCCGGTGCCCTGGCGCTGCTGATCCGGCATGCGACGGTCGGAAAACGAGCGAGAGGCCTTGAGACAGCCCTCGGACTTCCGAACTCACGCCTCCGGGAACGCGGGCCGGCATCAAGGCCAAACACGATAGCTTGGAGGTCCCGCAAAGGGAGCGGGCCTGCTCGCCGCCCCTCAGATCACCTCGTCCTCGCGGCGGTCGGTCTCGCCGTAGCGTTTCATGATCGCCGGGCGGGTGCCCTCGTAGAGCTTGCCGAGGCCCTGGGCGACCTTGGCGTTCTCGCGCTCGAAGAGGCTGTTGCCCCGGAGGTCGCTCTCGACCAGGAAGGGGCCGAAGGACTCGACGTCGAGCACCCACATGGCCTGGGCGATGCCGAGCTCCGCCAGCCAGTGGGCGGCGGCGATCTCCTTGATGCCGCGGCCGAGCAGGGCGCCGGTGCCGTAGCCGACCGTGGTCAGGTAGATCGCGCCGTTGGGGACGAACTTGTCCCGGTAGTCCTGCGGCGCCATGCCGCCCTTGCCGATGATCACCTTGCAGCCCGAGATCTCGAACCAGCGGTCGAGCCACTGGGTGAAGCGGAAGGAGGCCGTGGCCGTCACCGCGCCCATCTCGAAGCTGCCGTCCGGACGCACCGTCGCCGCCGGCGAGCAGTGGAAGTTGACGTTGCCCAGCTCGGCCGGGTCGGCCGGCAGGCCCGCGCCCTCGGCGATGGCCTTCTTGTAGACCCCTTCCCGGCCGGTGAAGACCCGGCCGTCGAGGTAGACCACGGTGCCGATCTCAAGGCCTTCGAGGTCGGCCGCCGCGACCGGCGTCTTCAGCCGGACCGTCTTGAGGCTTCCGCCGGCGCTGCCCATTCCACCGTCTCCCTGCGCATGTAAGGGGTGAACCATTCCGGGTCGGTGCGGCCCTCGGCCCGGCCGTCGGCCCCGACCCGCGCCGTCGCCCGGCGCGAGGAGAGGCAGAACATGTGCACCGACATCGGCATCCCGCCGGTGTGGCAGTAGCCGGCCTCGATGTGGCAGTCGACCACCATGTTGCTGCCGACGAAGCCCAT
>JAKSBE010000092.1 GCA_022361275.1 Kiloniellales bacterium | reverse complement strand
GCCACCCACTGCCAGCTGGCCGCGTTGTTGGCCAGGTCGGCGTCGACGAGTGTGTCCCAGAACCAGGCCTCACCCGCCTGCCAGGGCACCATCAGGTCCTTGACCAGGAAGGACGCGGTGATCATGCGCACCCGGTTGTGCATCCAGCCGGTATGCCACAGCTCGCGCATGCCGGCGTCGACGATGGGATAGCCGGTCCGCCCCCGCTGCCAGGCGGCCAGCCCGTCGTCGTCGTCGGCCCACGGAAAGTCCGCGAAGTCGGGCCGGAACGGGGCGGTCGGCAGGTCCTGCCAGTGGTGCAGTAGGTGATGGGAAAACTCCCGCCACACCAGCTCGCGCAGGAACGACCGCGCACCGCCTTCGCCGGCGCCGCCGCCGGCGGCCAGCCGCGCCTCCACCGCGTGCCACACCTGGCGCGGCCCGATCTCGCCGAAATGCAGATGCGGCGACAGCCGCGCGGTGCCGGCCACGTCCGGCCGATTGCGCCGATCCTTGTAGCCGGCCATGGCGTGGTCCATGAACGCCTGCAGCCGCCCCTGCGCCCCGGCCTCGCCGGGCGTCCAGGCCGCGCGCAGCCCGCCGGCCCAATCGGGCGTGGTCGGCAACAGGCGCCAATCCTCCAACGCCTCGCCGCCGGGTCCGCTGTCCGGGGCAGGGATGACACCCGGTGCCGGCAGCGGCGCCTTGGGCGGCGTCCGCTCCAGACACGCTTTGTAGTAAGGCGTGAACACCCGAAACGGCCCACCCGCCTTGGTCCGCACCGCCTCCGGCTCGAACAGCAAGCCGCCGCCGAACCGCCGACAGTCCACGCCGCGCGCCGCCAGATCGCCCGCGATGTCGGCCTCCAACGCGGCGGCATGGGGCTCATAGCAGCGGCTGAAAAACACCGCCTCGGCGGCCGTCTCCTCGACGACCTCGGCCACCACCCGCCGCGCCGGCCCCCGCCGCAACACCAGCCGCCCGCCACAGTCGGCCAGCGCCCGTCCAAGAGCTGCTAAACTGCCATGCAGCCACCACCGGCTGGCCCCGCCCGGCACCCATTGCCCGGCCGTCTCATCGTCCAGCACATACAGCGCCACCACCGGCCGCCCGGTGGCGACGGCCGCGGTCAACGCCGGATTGTCGGCTAGCCGCAGATCCTGGCGGAACCAGTGGATGATCGGTGAGCGGGTGATGCAGGCACTCCCGTTGGTACAGCGCTGTTAGCACACTTACGCGCGCACCGGGACGTCGGACCAGACGGTCGTTTGACGCGCCCCGCGACAGGTCGGCTCTAGGAGCCGCCGCCAACGCGTGCAAAAACGGCCTGGTTGAACTGCCGCCACCCTTCCGGCGTCTTGATCCAGTCGGTGACCTCGATCCGGTCCGCGTCCAGCAGTTCATACCGCGTGCGGCCCTGTTTGTGGCCGTCCATGCCCCAGTGGGCGACCAGCGCGTCGCCGTCGCGGGTCGCCGCGATGGGGTGCAGGTCGCCGGAGCTGTCCGCCCAGAAGGCGTCGAACGGTCCG
>JAKSBE010000114.1 GCA_022361275.1 Kiloniellales bacterium | reverse complement strand
GATGCGTCGATTGGCTTGAACAAGCTGCGTGTCACGCGGATTGCGGCCGCTTCCCCCTCCCCAGGTCGGACTATTGTTATTGACGGCCTCCGCGTGACCGGGGCCCACCTCCGGACTGCCTTCGAAGCCGGAGCGACCCGACTCACTTCCGGCATAAGCGAAGCCACTCGGGTCCGTGTAGCTGAGCGGGTTGTTGATCACGTAGCTGTAGCGGTTGAAGGACTGTGTGGCGGTCGGGTTTGGCACGAAGGGGTCGGCCGAGAGGAACCTGCCGAGGGCGGGGTCGTAGACCCTTCCGTTCATGTGGATCAGGCCGACGCTGTCGAGGTGCTCGTGGCCGGTGAAGCCGCGGGGGGTCTCGGCGTCGGGGGCGGCCGGGGTGCCGGCGGTCCAGTCGGCCAGACGGCGCTTGCCGTGGGCGTCGAAGGACAGGCGCTGGACCACCGCACCGGTCTCGCCGGTGATGCTCTCGATCGAGCCCAGGTGGTCGCGGTGCAGGTAGCGCGACCTGTCGGTCGCCGGCAGGTTGTCGTCGAAGATGGTGTGGATGGCGACCGTGGTGCCGGCGACCACGTAGTGGACCAGTTCGTCGGGACTGCCGATCCGGGTCCGGCGCTCGTAGAGGCCGCCGAGGTAGACCACCTCGCGGACAAGGCTGTTCTCGACCACGCGCTGCTTGATCCTTGCCCGGTCCGGGCCGTAGACGAAGCCGGCCTCGTTGCCGGTCGCGGTCTCGCGGATCAGGGTCGGCTTGTCGAAGGAGGCGTAGGCGAGGGTCAACTCGGCCGCGCCGCCGGCCCGGCGCTCGGTCAGGTTGCCGTTGGCGTCGTAGGTATAGGTCTTGCCGCCGGCCTCGCTCACCGCGTGCGGGCCGGCGCCCACGCCGCCGTATACATAGGTCCCGAGGTCGGACTTGAAGGTGAGGTTGCCCAGGGCGTCGTAGCTATAGGAGGTGATGTTGAGCGTTCCGCCGCCGGGGGCGGTGTCGACCAGGGTGGCGGAGGTCAGGTTTAGCTATGTTGACTATAGAGAGCATCAAGTACGAGTGCATCGATTTCAATAGACATTTCAAAAACCTCTGAATAAAAATCTGGGTCATTTTCACGAAACCGTTCCGCTATATCTCGTGTAACATGCGCCAGTCCATAAAGATATTCAGCAACGTCTTTTCGTATCATATGTTTTTCTTTCCAATATACAGCCAATTCTTTTAAAATACAGCACAGCTCTTGAAACATTTTCTTGTCAACAGTTAACTCCATACGAAGCTTTATAACAAATTCATTCTTGAGCAGTCTCTCTTCAATTGCATCTTCTAGCATATCTTAATCTTCCAAGATCTCGATTGCTCTTGAGGGAATGCTGCCATTGATTAGCACTTCTCTCGATTTAGCAGCAAATCTTTGGGCTATGTTGTTTTTCAAGTGTTTAGCAGAAAGGAATGGAGAGGAGACATCTAGAGTGTCATTTGAAAGTTTGTCAAGATCGATTGCTACGATAGCATTGGGCGGGCTGTTGCCTCTCCCCACAGCATATCTTCTAGCTTCTTTCAAACTCTTTGTGGTTGATACCCACGGGTTGTTTGGGTGGTTGACCCCCCGAACATGCTGTGTTGCTGTTGTTCTTCCTTTTCCTCGTAGTATTCCTCGACCTGACATGATGTCTTCAAGCTCATTGCTATCTCTTACAGCGCGGAAGACAATATTACTTCTTTTCTGTGATTTTCTAACTGTATCAAGTACTATCACGCCTAACTTGATCGCTTTCAGTGCAGGCACCTCAGAAACGACGTTGAACAGTCCTTCGGCGGTATTTCCCTCCCTGAAAGAATTGTAGCCGTCATACAGCCCTGAGCCTGGGATCGCGCCCCTTGCGACTTCTGCAACTATTGGGCCATAGGTGTTGACTATGCTTGGGCCGAACTCTTGGAAGAAATCGCGGGCGCTGACGATCCACCCATCGGCGCCTTCCCTCTCTATGACGTCTGTCGTCTCGGGGCTGGGGGTGGGTTT
>JAKSBE010000597.1 GCA_022361275.1 Kiloniellales bacterium | reverse complement strand
GCCCCGAAAAGCGGGGCGAGCCCTTTGACCTCACGCAGCATCGACAGAGCCTCCTCCCGGTTCACCGGCGCAAGCCGGACGGCCACGTCCTGGTAGACCTCGGCAAGCACGCCGCCGACGCCGACCATCACCACCGGGCCGGCCAGCGGGTCGACGTGAAAGCCGACGATGACCTCGGCCAGGCCCCGCACCAGGGGCTGGACGAGGATGCCGTTCAGCCGCGCCTCCGGCCGCGCCGCCGCGGCGGCTTGGTGGATGCGTCGGGCCGCCTCGCGCAGCGCCGGGGCATCCGGCACGCCCACCGCTACGCCCCCCAGGTCGCTCTTGTGGGCGATGTCCGGTGACAGGATCTTGGCGACGACCGGATAGGCGATGTCCTCCGGCACCGGGCCGTCTTGGCCCATCACCCGGCAGGAGACGGTCGGAATGCCGAGGGCGGAGAACAACGCCAGGGCCTCCTGCTCGTCGAGCGTGTCCGCTCCGTCCGGGAGGTCGAGCACCCGGCGGGCGGCGGGCGGCAAGGGCGCGACCGGTCGGGGGCGCGGCGGGGTCCAGCGCAAGTAGGCGTCGAGCGCGTCGGCGCAGGCTTCGGGCGTGCGAAAGGCCGCGATGCCGGCCTCCGCCAGCAGGGAGAGCGACCGCTCCGCGTTGGGAAACAGGAACGACACGACGGGCTTGGCGGCCCTGGCCCATTTCGCCAGAGGCTTGACCGCCAGCTCCGGGTAGAACTCCGAGGAGGAGCCGACGACCATCACCACCGCGTCGACCTCGGGGGAGTCGACCAGCGTGCCGAGGCAGGCGTCCACGGTCTCCTCGCGCGTGCCGGCCATGGTGAGGTCGACGATCCGAGAGTCCCCGATGTCGAGCCCATGACCGGCGAGGGCCTGCCGCAGTTCGGCTGGCGGCCGGACGACGCTCAGGCCCCTCTCGCCGAGATGGTCGGCGACAAGGGCGCCGCCGCCGCCGGTGGTGGTGACCACCGCCACCCGCCGTCCCTCCGGCAGCCGCCGGTTGGCCAGGAGCGGCGGCGTCTCGATCAGGCTTTCGAACAGGCTGACGCGCAGGATGCCCATGTCGCGCAGGAAGGCGTCCATGGCCACCGTCTGCCCGGCCAGCGCGCCGGTGTGCGATTGGGCCAGGCTTCGCCCGAGCTCGGAGCGGCCGAGCACGTAGGCCATGACCGGCTTGCCGGCGGCATGGGCCTCTGCGGCCATCGCCTCCAGCGCCGCGCGATCGCGCAGGGTTTCCAGAAACAGGGTGATGACGTCCGTCTCCGGATCCTCCACCAGCATGGCGGCCACTTCACCGACCGAAAGGTCGGACTCGTTGCCCACCGACACCAGGGTCGAGAAGCCTATGCCGCGGGCCTGGCCGCGCGAGACCAGCGCCCCGATCAGGCTGCCGGACTGGGAGACCAGCCCGAAGCGGCCGGCCGGCAGCGACTCCCGCTCCAGAACGGCGTTCGCGCTCAGGGTCATCGGCAGACGGGTGTTCACGATCCCCAGGCTGTTCGGGCCGAGCAGGCGCAGGCCGCCGTCACGTGCCTTCGCGGCCAGGCGCCGCTGCAGGGCGGCCCCCTCCGGCCCGCTCTCGGCGTAGCCGCCGGTGAAGACGCTGGCGCAGCGCACGCCGGCCTCGATGCAGTCCTCGATCACCGCCTCGACCGCCTGGCCGGGCACCATGACGTAGGCATGGTCGATCGGCCGGCCGACGGCCGTCAGCCGGGGAAAGCAGGGTCTGTCGAACAGCGTCTCGTAGGCTGGATTGATGGGGTAGACCTGTCCGGGATAGCCGTGCTTCGCCAGGTAGCGCTGGGGCCGGCCGTTGTTCTTCTTCAGGTTCGCGGAGGCGCCGACGATGGCCACGCTCTGCGGCCGCAGCAGGCAGTCGGCGAGCGGCTTGGTGCCCCGCTGCTGGGCATCTGGGGCGGGCGGCGGCGCGTCGGCGGTCGGCCCGTTCATCGGGCCGCCCCGGCGGCACGCGGCGGCCGCTGGGAGAAGCGGCGGTCGAAGATGCCCTCGGCGATCCGGTTGCGCATCATCTCCATGGAGCCGCCGGCGATCATCCAGCCGCGGGTCTTGCGGAAGCAGTACTCGACCAGGTGCTCCTCGCAGTATCCGGTGCCGCCCAGGATCTGCACGGCCTCGTGGGCGGCCTCGAAGCCCGCCTTGTTGCACATCAGCTTCGCCAGCGCGGTGTCCTGCGCCGAAGGCAGGCCCCGGTCGGCCTTGACCGCGGCCCGGTAGAGGAGCAGTTGCGCGGCCTCGAGGGCCAGGAGCGCGTCCGCGAACTTCCACTGCAGTCCCTGGAACTCGCACAGCGGCCTGCCGAACTGGCTGCGCGTCAGCGCGTGCTCGCGGGCCGCCTGGAAGGCGAACTGGCCGAGCGCCCGTGCCCGCGCCGCGTTGCCCAGCCGCTCCGCGTTGAAGCCCGCGATCTGCTTCTTGAAGCCGCCGGGCCCGAGCAGGACGTTCTCCGGATCGACGCGGACCTTGTCGAAATAGAGCGCACACCACTGCTCGCCGTTCATGTAGCCGCTGGGCTGACCGAAGGTGAAGCCGTCCTGGCCGCGCTCCAGCAGCACCGAACCGATCCCGTCCACGCCCGGCCCGAAGCGGACATAGACCAGGAACAGGTCGGCCTCGGCCGAATGGCTGGTGAACACTTTGCCGCCGGTGATCCGCCAGCCGTCGCCGTCGGGCTCGGCCCGGGTGGTCAGGTCGGTCACGGCGGAGCCGGCGTCGGCTTCCGTCATGCCGAGGCCGATGATCGTCTCGCCCTTGAGCAGGGACGGCAGATAGCGGGCCTTCTGGTCCGGAGTCGCGTACTCGGCCAAGGTGCGGATGGCGCCGAAGTTGCCCTGCTGGACGACGTCCGCGGCGCGCGGGTCGACCAGGGCCACCTGCTCGATGGCGATGATGGAATCCATCAGCGTGCCGCCCTGGCCACCGTCCTCCTCGGGCAGGGTGATGCCCATCAGCCCGGCGTCCGCCGCCGCTCGGGCGGCATCGAAGGGGAAGCCCGGCTCGTGCGCGCGCTTGAGCGCGCCCTCGGCCAGGTGACGCTCTGCGAACCTGCGTACGCTGTCGCGAAACAGGCCCTGCTCCTCGCTCAACTGGAAATCCATGGTGTCGCCCGTCCCTATGATCCCCGGATCCTCCGGCCTGCCTCTCGGGACGGCGGGAGCGATCCGGTTGATATGTCCTCTTGTATCTACTTTAATACAATCTGTGCCGAAAGGCAAAAAAGAGGGTCAGGCGCCCGCCGGCCCGACGGGTTCCCACAGGGCATCGGGGTCGTGGGGTTGGATCTGCATGTCCATTTCGAATTCGTAGCGGTCCGGACGGTAGAGGGCGCGCAGGTGCTCCACCGGCCGGCCCCGGACGTCGCGCACCCTGCGCTCGATGCCCAGCAGCGGGGCGCCGACGTCGACCTCCAGCAACGCCGCGACCTTGGCCCCGGCGGCGCGCGCGAACACCCTCTGGCTGGCCGCCGCCGGTGCCGCGCCGGCCCGGGCGAGCAGGCGCATCAGCGGCGTGGAGGTCAGGTCCCGGCGCCCGAAGGTTCGCCCGACCGCTTCGGGCAGCCAGGTCACGGCGTAGGAGAACGGCGCGCCCTTGTAGCTGCGCAGACGGATGGTGTGCAGGGCGGTGGTGCCGCCGGCGATCCCCAGGCGCTCGGCGACCGGCGCGGGCGCCGGCTCGAAGGCGAAGTGCAGGACTTTGACCTTGGTCCGCAGGCCCATGGCCAGAAGGTTCTCCACCAGCCCGATCACTTCGGCCCGCACCGGCTCGGTGGCCCGGCCGGCGCGCACGAAGGTGCCCCGGCCTTGGAGGCGCTCGACCAGGCCGTGGCGCTCCAGTTGGTCGAGGGTCCGGCGAATGGTCACCCTGGAAACGTCGAACTGGCGGGCGAGCGCCATCTCGCCGGGCAGCCTGGTGCCGGGCGGATACGCGCCGTCGTGGATCTGCTCGGTCAGGACCGTGTAGATGCGATGGTAAAGCGGCAGGGCGGCCATGCTTTTCCTTCCGGCTCGGCCGCGTGTCCGCCTGATCCGGGGGCGGCGCGGCGTCGAGCGCTTT
>JAKSBE010000105.1 GCA_022361275.1 Kiloniellales bacterium | reverse complement strand
CAAGCTGCCCGGCATGGCCGACGCCTTCTACCGCGCGCGGATCAGCCAGCACCTGCGGATCGGCATCGAGACCCTCTGCAGCCTGCGCGACGCCGGCGTCGAATCGCTCCACTCCCGCAAGCTGCGCAGCTTCGACGAGCCCGCCTTCCGATGACCCTTGCCATGGGTTGCCCGCTAGGCCATGTCCGGGTGGCTTCGTATTGAATTTGAATGCTTTCCGGCGAATGTTGGCTCAATCACGTTGCGATACTTGGGCGTTGTAGCAATCTCCTGGCCCGTCGCGACTGCGGTGATCACCGGCCGATACGGGCGCCGCCGGTCACCGGTGCCGGGGGCATCGATTTTGCACAACGGCATCGACTTCCGAGCGCCCGTCGGTGCGGCAATCCTAGCGACACAGGATGGAACGATCCATACGATCGGCAATGACGCCGGCTCAGGCAACTTCATCCTCATCCAAAATGACGACGGTAGCACGTCCGGCTACGCGCACACGCGGGCTCAAACGGCGCTGCGCCAGGGCCAGAGGGTGAGATCCAGCCAGCAGATCGGTGTATCCGACGGCAGCGGCCGGATCAGCGGGCCGCATCTTCACTACACCTACCGTCCCGGCACAGGAGCGCGGCCGGCCACCCGCCAGTCGCCCACGGCCGATCCCTTGACGACGCAGTTCAGGGGGATGAATCCTTGAGAGGACGGTTGATTCCGGCTGTCAAGTTGGTCGTCCTTATCGGCGCGTTTGTCGCATTGCCCGGCTGCCAGACTGACAGGCAATCGCGATCGCTTGACGTGGATGCGAGTACGGCCGGCCGCGAGCTTCTGGCGGTGCTCGAAACCGGGCAAGCGGAGCAACTCGAACGCTATCTGTCGTCGCGAACCGATCTGCTTGGCCCGCAGGCGCTGACCGAGGACGCACGCCGCTTCGTCTATGACGGCGGATGGGTTCGCCGGTTCGACCCGAACGGCAAGTCGATCGTTGAGATTGTCGCCGAGGGCGACCTGGAGATCCTGGGCGCCCTCCAACCTGACGGCTCGATCATCCTGTCCTTCGTGCCCCTGCGGTATAGGAAAGAAGCGCAGCAAGCCACGTTCTACGTTCAACAGTGGATGCGCAAGTACTTCGCCTGCCGCTTCGAGAAGGCGGTCGGGCGCTGGCAGCTCTCGGAGAACCTCTGCTTTGCGGAGACGGACGGGCCTTATCCGCCGAAAACCGGCTGATTGGCGAATGACTTGTCCGTGGCGGGCTCCAGAGGCGGCGCCTTGCTGTCCGTCCTTCCAGGCTCCTTAGCCCTTCCGCGCCCGCAGCTCCCTCAACAGCCGCTCCGCCACGTCCTGGCGTACCTCGCCGGCTTGGACCAGGGCGGCGGCGAGGGCGTCGACCTCTTCGCCCAGGGCGCCCGCCAGAAGGGCGACGTTCTGGGCATGCAGGGCCATGTGGCCCTTCTGGATGCCGGTGGTGGCGAGGGCGCGCAGGGCGGCGAAGTTCTGCGCCAGGCCGACCGCGCCGATGATCCGGGCCAGGCCTGCCGCGGTCTCGACGCCCAGGACCTGGAGGTTCTGCTGCGCCGTCGGATGTAGCCGGGTCGCGCCGCCGACCAGTCCGACCGCGAGGGGCATCTCCAGGGCGCCCGCCAGGTTGCCGTCGGCGTCGGTCTCCCAGCGGCTGAGGCTGCGATAGCGGCCGTCCCGCGCCGCATAGGCATGGGCGCCGGCCTCGACCGCCCGGGTGTCGTTGCCGGTCGCCAGCACCACCGCGGTCACGCCGTTCATGATCCCCTTGTTGTGGGTCGCGGCGCGGTAGGGGTCGGCTTCGGCGAAGCGGTAGGCGGAGAGGATGCCGTCGCGCACCCCGGCGCCGCCGATCTCGTCCAGCGGCCAAACCGCCCGGGCGCGCACCAGGCGGCGGTCGGCCAGGTTGGACAGGATGCGCAGATGGGTGCGGGCGCCGGTCCACTCGGCGAGCCGCGGCGCCACGGCCTCGGCCATGGTGTTGACCGCGTTGGCGCCCATGGCGTCGCGGGTGTCCACGATCAGATGGGTGATGACCATGGGGCCTTCCGCGGTCTCGAGGACTCGGATCTCGAGGTCGCGGAAGCCGCCGCCCAGTTCGAGCAGGACCGGATCGGCCGCATCGCAGACGGCTTTGATGTCGCTGCGGCGCTCCAGCACCTTGAGCCGGACCTGCGCCGGGTCCGGCATGCCGAGCTGCTGGATCTGGGCGATCATCTCGTTGCCGCTGGTCGCCGTGGTGAAGCCGCCGCTGGCGCGGCAGCGCTTGGCGGCGTTGCCGACCGCGGCGATGACCGAAGACTCCTCGGTCGCCATGGGCACCAGGATCTCGCGGCCGTCGATCAGCAGGTTGGTGGCGATGCCGAGCGGGACGTTGAGGGTCGAGACCGCGTTTTCGACCAGGCGGTCGGCGAGGGCCAGCTGATCGCCGGCGGCCGCGGCGTAGTGCGCCGCCGCCTCGGGCCCGAGCCCGGCCAGCCTTGCCAGCCGCTCGGCCCGCTCGGCCGGCGTCAGCTTGTGGAAGCCGGAAAGCCGTGACGTTCCCTCGCTCATGGCCGCATTCTCCCCCTTTTGGGCCGCCGTCGGGAGCTTAGCGCCGGCGACGCCCCGCCGGAAAGGCCGGCTTGCGGTGGCGGGAGGGGAAAAGAGATCGGGCCGCCCGGCCTCGCGGCCATGGCGACCCTTCTCCATCCGGCCTTCAGAAGCTGCACGCGGGGCGGTCCTACTGCGACAGCCGCTTCGGGGCGGATTCGGTGCGAGTGGGTTCTTCCCGCTCGTTACCCTCTTGAACATCATCGCGCGGATTTTGTTCCGCACTGCAGCGTGCGCCTGCGGTGGCAATTCGGTGTCCAGACTGGTGCGGAAACGGGAAGGCTCGAGGTCGCCCGCCAGGGTTTCACAGGGCGAGGCGCAGGGTTTCCCTATAGACGGAAGGGATGGGCGAAAGGGGAGGGCTGTACGACAGATCCGTTATCGTCTTGAAGGTCTGCCCCGACAGCACCATCACGACCTCGTCGTCCTCCGACACCAGCGGCATCATCAGCCGCTTCGTCAGCCGCTCGGGCTGTGTGCCGTGCAGGGGATAGAGGGATTCGGTGTAGAGGGCGTGCCGACCCTTGATGATCTCGTCATAGAGCGAAAGAACGTAGTCCCGGTAGGGCGGGCGCAGCAGTTCGTCGAGGTGGTGGCCGCTCAGGCTGTGGCCGGTGACGGCCTCGACCGCGGTGCCGGCGAGACGGTAGCGCAGGCGGCCGCTGTCCAGGACGTCGGTCAGCATGATGTGCGGCAGGACCTCCGGGCCGATCTCGATCGGATCGATATCCTGCCGGGACGGCAGGTCGCGCCCGGCCCTCTTGCCCGACCAGTAGAGGAAGAGGCGCCGCAGGAGCGGATGCACAATGTCCGGCTGCGGCGAGCGCGACGCGGCCGCGCCGAGGCGGTCGAGGCCCCGCCTCGTCGCCTGGTCGTTTTTCTTTATGCCGATCGTGCTCACGGGCGAGGCCTATCTCGATGCGCGCGAAGGATGCAGGGCTCCAGGGCACCGATGTTCATCGCCTGCGGTAAAGAAATCCTGAACGGT
>JAKSBE010000430.1 GCA_022361275.1 Kiloniellales bacterium | reverse complement strand
TGTCGTCGGGTTTTCCGGGTCGGCGCTGAGCGCGGCAACCGTTTCTGCGATCGAAAGGCGGATGGTGATCGGCCCAACGGCGGTGATCGTGGCCCGCCGCGCGGCGGTCGCCCTGGTGAAGCCGAAGGTTACGAAGCTCGTCCCCTACGTCGGCTGGGCCATCGCGGTCGGCTCGGCCGTCTATGCCGGCTACGAAGCGTACAGGGCCACCGAGGTTCAGTGGGCCAAGATGGAGGCCGAGACTTACGACGAGGCCGACATGGTGGTGTTCCTGATGGGCTATACGGAGGCTTCCGAAGCCTTTGCGGAGACCGCCACCGGCCTCGAAGCGGCGCAGAACGGATGGAAGTTCATCCTCATCCCTTCCGAGGTCATGCCGATGGTCGCCGCCGTCGACACGGTCGGCATGGCGACGTACGGTAACGTCCTGCAATGGGACCCGGCCAACAAGGCGGCACGCCGCTACAAGGCAACCGGCGGGCTCCCGCCGGCCGGGCCGATCGCATACCAGGACGGGAGCATTTTGCGCGGGAGCTGGGAGGAGTACCCCTTCGCCTCGACCTGGTCGAGCATTCCAGGGGCGCATGTCGATCGGGTCCCCTTGCGGGAGAACTGGATCCAGGGCGGCTTCATCCGCGCCGCCGCGAGCGTGCAAGGCTTCAAGCCCGGCGAGACGGTTCGCACCTTTATCCTCTAGTAGGTAGTTGGACATGCAGGATATTCGGCCAGAGATACTCGAAGAAGTGGAGAGCTGCGTCCTCAGGACAAGCGCCTTCCTGGAATCGCGAGGACGCCGAATCCACAAGTACATCAAGCGCTCGCGGAAGGGCCGCAAGGGCCTTTCGGACCTCGAGCAGTTCGGCCTCCCGATACCGGAGGACTTTCGGGCGCTCTACCACAACTACGATGGCGCGGACGCCGGCAGCGCAATCTCGATGTGGGAATGGAGCGTTTTTCTCGATTTCGAATGGAGCCGCATGGCGGCGCTGGTGACGGGCAACAAGATCATGCGCCTGGACAAGCAGAACCCGCTGGCCGGGCGGCTGTATGCCTTCAAAGCGACACGCGCGCGTCGCCTGCAGCTCGATCCCGGCGCCGAGCAGGGGGGCGAGGTTCCGCTCCTGATGACGCTCGGCACGCTGTCCCGAAACAGCTACGTGGCCTTCGACAGCACGCTGGCCATGCTGCGTTCGGTCTGCGCCGTCCAGGAGGCCGGCATCCTCCGCTACGAGGAAGCGGACACTGCGCCGGGGAGCCTTCGCGACTCCAATGAAGTCTACTACGACGTCAAGGAGCTGTGGGACGTGATCCGCCCCTTCAATCCACGTGCCGACTACTGGCCGGCGGTGATCGAGGGGACGCTGGTCTGGGAC
>JAKSBE010000425.1 GCA_022361275.1 Kiloniellales bacterium | reverse complement strand
GATCAAGTTATCCGCGCCTCATTGATTCCAACCAAGCGCAGTTTGATCTAGGGCTCGGCCTTGGAGCCTCGCCAAGCCTGCGCGCGTCCAGGGAAAAGGGATCGGGCGCCAAGCCTCATACCAAGGAGCAGTGATCATGACCCATTTGATGGCGCGCTGCGGCCCGCCGGCTACGTTGCGTCCCTTGCCCGATGCGATGGCATCGCACTGCGGGCCGCGCCTATCCGGCGGGCCGCAGCGCGCCATCAAATGGGTCATGATCACTGCTCCTTGGTATTAGTCGGGCTTCGGGGCGGGGCGTTTGGCGGCGGGCGGGTTGGGCGTGGCGGTGGGTGCGCGGGGCCGGGCCTCCGGGGCGCAGGGCTGGCAGCCGACGAAGGGGCGGTCGGCCAGAGTGGCGTAGTGGGCGCCGTCCATCTCCTCGCGCTGGAGGTCGTGGCGGGCGCCGGCGAAGAGCCTGCGCAGCTTGCCGAGCACCCTGAGCATCGATTCACCCCCGGTCTTGAGTTTGCGGACGGTGCCGCCGTCCCCTGGGCGAAGGTTCTACAAAAGGCGGGATCGATCAAGGGGATTGGCATAGGCGCGGGGCGCGCCGACCGCCGGCGCCGTTGTTCCCTCGCGAATCGTATCACAACCGGCCGGAGTGGCCAGGCGCCGGCCCGGCGGGCCTGGCCGCCCGGGCTAGAGCAGCCCGCGTTCATTCGAACACGGGCTGCTCCAACTCTATGGAATAGATCGAATTATCTGCGTCTAATCGATTTCAATTAGACGCAGTTTGATCTAGCCGTCGTCGTCGTCGCGGCGGTTCGGGCGGGCGCCGGTGCTGACCTTCTTGCAGTTGGCGTAGAAGGTCGTGGTCGCGGGCCAGTCGGAGAAGAGGCCGATGATGCCGACGTCCTGAGCCAGGACGTCGATAGTGCGCAGGATGTCGCCGTCGTTCTCCAGCGCCTCCAGGGTGGTCTGATAGTAGAAGGCGCCGCCGCCTTCCAGCACGTCCTCGACGATCCGGCCCGAGCGCTCGGTGGTCCAGGAGATGATGTCGAGGCCGGCCTGGCGGGCGCGCTCGGCGTAGACCGAGGGCACGATCTCGGCGTCCTCCCCCTCGCCTTCGACCGCCAGCAGGACCGGTATCGGCGGGGCGATGATGTTGAGGCCGGCGGCCTTGAGCTGGAGGAACGCCTCCAGCGGCGGCGGGTCGCCGGCGAGGCCGCCGACGTTGCGGCCGTCGAGGAAGACCGCCTGGCGGCCGTAGTCCGGGAACTCCTCGATCCAGAGGAAGACGTCGTCGGGGTTGAAGGACTGGGCCCAGACCCGGTCGGGCCGGATGCCGGCCTCGATGTAGTCCTGGATCAGCTCGCGGGCGTAGCTGACCTGGGTGAGGCCCGACTCGCCGAAGCCGACCGCGCGGTCGACGCCCTTGAGCTCGGGCGTGAAGCCGGCACCGAGCGACTTGAAGAGCTGGATGCTCTCGGCGTGGCTCAGCAGGGTGCCGCCGGTGGTGTAGAGATCGGTACGGAAGTCGGCGGTACCGCCGACGTAGCCCTCGAGGGTGGTCGCGTCGCGGTCGGCGGCGTCCATCTTGCCCTCGAGGGTCTTGAACTCGGCCAGGGTCAGGTCGCTGGTGCAGCACTTGATGTCGGGGCCGTTGAGCAACTCGCCGGTCACCGGGTCGACCTCGGGCGGGACCTGGCACTTGGCGGCCAGTTCGGGCCGCAGGACGATGTCGGTGGTGGTGTGCAGGTCGCACTGGGCATGGCGGCAGACCAGCTCGGCGTCCTTGGTGAAAGTGACGTCGCACTCCAGGATCCCGGCACCCATGCGCGCGGCGGCGATGTAGGATTCCGCCGTGTGCTCGGGGAAGAGCAGCGGCGCGCCGCGGTGACCGATGGAGAAGTCGCTCGCGCGGTAGCGGGTCTTGCGGGCGGCGCAGCGCTCGAGGTCGTCCTTGAGCCGGCCCGGGCGCAGCCGGTCGAGCAGGTAGAAGGGGCGCGGGCCGAGCTGCACCGGCAGGGCGCGGCCGCGCTCGCCGTCGCGGCCGTCGCGCTCGGCGGCCTGGGCCTCCCGGGTCGGGAGATCGGGGGACAGGACGAAAAGCGCGCCGATGAGGGCGGCGAGGAAAAGGACGGGTTTGGTGAGCGTGGGTCTGCTGGGGGCGGCGGAGGTCGGGGTGGTCGGACGCATGCTTGGCTCCTCTCTGGCTTCCGGTGGCGCCGGCCAGGAACGGCTTGCGTCAGGCTAGGCGGGCTCCATGTCATCGTGGTGACCGCGGTATTTCAGATTTGTGCAAGAGCGGTCCGCATGGTCGGCGGCGGGCGCCGGATCGGCGTTCGGCCGTGGCCTGGATAGCTGCGGTGTTGCAGTTCTGTGACAGGCGCGGGACAAGCGTTGCCGGCGTGCCACAGAGAGGCGGAGACAAGTCCCCCGCGCGCAATCCAAGATTGCGGAGCCCTCCGGGTTCTGCAATACTCTCCTTGCCAAACACTCTTGGAGCAAGTCTCCGTAGCCGGAACGATCAGGTCCCGGGCGCCCCACCCAGGATCGTCGTGCCCCCTCAGGCTGGGGGGGTACACAGGTTCGGCTACATGACGGACCGGCCGTGTGCCGGAACGACTCATCAGGAGGGTTTCGGCATGGCGCAAGACGCCTTCAACTGGAAAAGCTTCTGGGACATCGCGACGCCGGACGAGGCGGCCCGCATCCTCACCGAGTGGTTCGGTATGATGGCGGCGCAGCTGGCGGTCGACTGCGCGCTCGCGGCCGGCAGCGACCACCGCGACGACGACCGCCGCTTCTGGCTGGCGGTGCTGGACAGCCTGACGGGCAGCACCCAGCGCCAGCCCCCGGTGATGCCGCCGCCGCTGGAGGTGGAAGCCCGGCAGCCCTGATCCCGCAGGGACCACCGCCAACCTCGACGCCGAGCGAAGACGGGCAGGCCGCCGGGATCTCCGGTCGGTCGCAGGGCTTGCGCGAAGGCGCGCGCCGGTTTGGCGCCGATACGGCGGCGTCGGACCTCCGACGTATCGGCGCAATGCCGGGCCTTCAGCGCCGGCCGAAGGCAAAAAGGACCGCGAAGATCAGCAGCACGAGACCGGCGCCGAGCGGCGCGGCGGGCGGGCCCAGGATATCCATGGCGAAGCCGGTCGCGGAGGAGCCCAAGGCGCTGCCGACCGCGTAGGCCATCGAGAGGACCGCGCTGCCGGCGACGAGGAGCCCGCCCCTGTAACGCTCGCCGAGCAGGGTCAGGGCGCAGGTGTAGAGGGCGAAGCTCGCGGCGCCCATCAGCGCGAAGACGGCGAGGATCGCCGGCTCCGATTGCAGGAGCGGGATCGACAGGAAGCTGAAAGCGGCGATCAGGCCGCAGCCGAGGGCGACCACGGGACGCGAAAGCCTGTCGAGCAGCAGGCCGACCAGGGGCTGCGCCAGGGCGGTGGGCAGCGCCATCGCGGTGACGCTGAGCGCGGCGAAGGCCTCCGAATGGCCGGTCTTGACGAAGTAGACCGGCATGACCGAGATCGCGGCGATGTCGGCGATGTCGGCGAAGCCGAAGGCCAGGACCATGCCGGCGAGCAGCGGCGCGCCGCGGAGAAAGCCCAGCAGCGCGCCGGCCGGCGAAGATGCGGGCCGGGTACGGGTCCGCCGGCTCAGGACCGCGGCGAGGAAGGCGACCGCTGCGACGTAGACGGCGAGCAAGGCGAAGGCGAAGCCGTCCTGGGTCCCGAAGACCGCGATTGCCAGGGGGCCGGCGGCGAAGCCGGCGCACATCCCGGCACCGTAGACCCCCGAGACCCGGCCCCTGAGGCGGTCGGGGCAGGCCGTGTTCAGCCAGGCCTCGCTCATGATGAAGATAAGGCCGGCGCAGAACCCGAGCAGGAAGCGGGCGGCGAACCAGATCCAGAGGGCTTCGGAGCCGGCGAGCGTGGCCAGGCAGAGCGAGCAGCCGATCAGGCCGACGACGATCAGCCGGTCGCCAGCCAGATAGGCCGTGAGCCGTCGGATCAAGAGGGTGGCAGCGACGATGCCGACCCCGAAGCTGCCGGCGTTCAGGCCGATCAGGCCCTCCGGCACGGCGCGTCTTTCCAGCACCAGCGAAGCGAGGGGATAGGTCAAGCCCTGCGCCGCGGCGAAGGCCGTGACCCCGAGGATGACCGCGGTGATCGCGGCCCAGTCCGGCACGAAGCCGTCGACGGCCCTTGAAGCGTTCATGTCGAGTCCGTCTCCTTTTTCCTGGACAAAAGCCCCTCCTGGACAAGGCCTCTGAGGTCCTGGACCGAGGCGACGGCAGGCTAGTGTCCCTTTGATTCTGCAATTCGCTCTCGCGAATTTCAGAATCAAAGGGACACTAACTCGTTGAATCTCGTGTGATTCAGCTTCCAAATCTCGGCACATGAAATGTGCCGAACTTTGAAACCATCACACTGGCGTGGTTTCCGGTCCTGCGGCGCCTCGCGCCGCGACGCGGATTGCGACGGAACGACCTGTCCCGGCGGTCCCACCCGGGCTCGGCCGAAGGCCTCCGCACTGCGATGGTTCCCATCGACCTCGCTCCTGGTCCCGGACGGCTCGGCGCGGTGGCTGCGGCGGACGATGCCGGCCTCGCCCCCCGTAAGACGTAGCGGTCATGGCCGGCCGATCCGTCCGGTCCGAGGCTCGGGTAAAGGCGGGCCCTGACCCAGATCAATGAAGGGCGGGCGGCACGGCGCGCATTTTCCCGGCGTGGGCCGGCCCCGGCGGGCTTTAGGACTCGGGTGTACGAAGCATCGTCGCTCCCGTGGGCCTCTGCCAGGAGGCATTCCGGCGCAAGGCGCTGTCCAAGGCGATACGATCAAGCGAGGTCCGATGCTGCACAAGCGAGTCCTGGAATGGCAGGCGGCCCACCCGACGCTCACCTGGATCGTCTGGGGCATCGTCTGGGCCGTCGTCCTGGTCCTCCTGTTCTGGCCCGAGACGCTCGCGCAGTCCGTCGTGCAGTCGACGCAGCGGGGGAACGGCGTCCCACGGGCCTAGCCTCGGGCCTGACCAGCGCCAGCGCCTTGATCGCGTTCATCCTCTTCCTCGCCTTCGTGGCGCGATCGCTGACCCAGGGGCTGAAGGCGGTCGCGCGCCGGGTGGTTGCGATCGAGGAACACGTCTCCAACCTCGAGGACGAGCTGGCCAAGCGCGGATGACGGCAAACGAGGCGGGTTCCTGCGGCCGTTACGCCGACGCCAGAACACGCTTGGGGGACGGTGCTCGCAAAGACCACAAAGGTTATTTTGCACGATGCCGGACGAACGG
>JAKSBE010000602.1 GCA_022361275.1 Kiloniellales bacterium | reverse complement strand
TTCTCGCGCGCCCGGCGCATCGCCGCCAGCGAGCGCTGGCGTTCTTCGGCACCATCGTCCAGCGCTCGCTGAATGGTGAGCGGGCGGTCGCGGCGGCGGGGTTCGGTTCGCGGTGTCGGCCGGCTCTTGGGCCGGTCGACCGCCTTGGCCTTGCGGCGGCGGCTGTCTTCTTCCTCTTCCTCGACGGGCTGCGGCGCGGTGATCCTCAGCGCGGAAATCCGATTCTTGCGCCGACCCAGGATCTCGAACTTGTAGCCGTGAAAGCTGAACACCTGGGAGACCTCGGGGATAACCCGGGCCTCGTGGATGACCAGGCCGGCGACGGTGGTGGCTTCCTCGTCCGGCAGGTCCCAGTCGAACTGCCGGTTCAGGTCGCGGATGGTGACCGCGCCGTCGACGATATAGGTGCCGTCCGCCTGCGGCTCGACGCCGGTCACGGTGATGTCGTGCTCGTCGCTGATCTCGCCGACGATCTCTTCTAGGATGTCCTCCAGCGTCACCAGCCCCATCAGCGCGCCGTATTCGTCGACGACCAGGGCGAAGTGTGCATGGCGTTCGCGGAAGGCATTGAGCTGTTCGCGTAGGGTGGTCGTCTCCGGCACGAACCAGGGCGTCGCCGCGATGGCGGCGATGTCGATCTTCTCCGGTGCGCCCTGGGCCGCGGACAAGGCGCGCAGCAGGTCCTTGGAATGCAGGATGCCGATGATGTTTTCGGGCTCGCCCTTCCAGATGGGAATTCGCGTGTAGGGGCTGTCCAGCACCTGGGCGACGACCGCCTCCGAAGGCTGACCGGCGTCGAGCATCGCCATGTTGGAGCGGTGAATCATGACCTCGCCGACCTGGACCTCGTCCAGTTGAAGGATCGAATCCAGCATGTCCCGGTCGGCCTTGACCAGCGCGCCTTCGCTGGTGTGCAACTGGATGGCGCCGCGGATCTCGCCGGTCGCGTCCACGTCCTGGGCGGCGTGGATGTCGACGCCGAACATATGCAGCGTCCAGCGCACGATCGCCTGGATCGTGCTGGTGATCGGTGAGAACACCGAGATCACCGGCCGGATGACCGGCGCGATGAACAGGGCCATCCGGTCGGGGTTGTGCAGGGCGTAGGTCTTGGGCAGGACCTCGGCGAAAATCAGCACCAAAAGCGTCATGATCAGGGTGGCGACGGCGACCCCGGCTTCGCCCAGAAGCGAGATCAGCACGCTGGTCGCAAGCGCCGAGGCCAGGATGTTGACGAGGTTGTTGCCGAGCAGGATGCCGCCGATCAGGCGCGCTTTGCTCTGGCTCAGCCGGTTGACGATCGCGGCGCGCCGATCGCCCTCCTGTTCCAGCAGATGCATCCGTGCCCGGCTGGCCGCCGTCAGGGCGGTCTCCGAACCGGAGAACATGGCCGAGAGCACGAGCAGGGCAAAAATCGCGAGCAGAGAAAACAGCATCGCCGTTTCCATATCTCAATGATCCTTCGCGTTTGTGGCGTTCATCAAGGCGACAGGGTTGGCCGATCCGGAGGCACGGCGCGGTCCGTTTACGCGGCCAGCTCCCGAACCAGCAAATCTCGGACATCGGCGATATCGACGTCCTGGGTCACGAACGCGTCGCCGATCGCGCGGGCAAGCACGAACGTTAGCTTGCCGCGAACCACCTTCTTGTCCTGTTTCATATGTTCGATCAAGGCTTCGGTCGTGATACCGCCCAGGCCGACGGCGGCCGCCGTGGTCGGCAGCCCGCACGATGTCAGATGCGCGCGGACGCGCCCGGCGTCGGCCGGCGGGCACAGGCCGAGGCGGGCGGAGAGCTCGAAAGCCATGATCATGCCGATCCCGACCGCTTCGCCGTGAACCAGGCTGCTATCGTACTTCGCTTCCGCCTCCAGGGCATGGCCGAAAGTGTGGCCCAGATTGAGCAGCGCGCGCAGGCCGGCCTCGCGCTCGTCTTCGGCGACGATGCGTGCCTTGGTCCTGCAGCTTACCGCGACCGCGTGGGTCCGCGCCGCTATGTCGCCGCCGATCAGCGCCTGACTATTGACCTCCAGCCAGTCGAAGAATTCGCGGTCGCCGAGCAGGCCGTACTTCACCACTTCGGCGTATCCGGCCAGGAACTCGCGGCGCGGCAGGGTGGACAACAGGTCGATGTCGGCGAGCACCAGTTGCGGCTGATGGAAGGCGCCGATCAGGTTCTTGCCGTGCCGTGTGTTGATGCCGGTCTTGCCGCCGACCGAGCTGTCGACCTGCGCCAGCAGCGTGGTCGGGATCTGAACGAAATCGATGCCGCGCCTTACGATGCTGGCGGCAAAGCCGGCGAGGTCGCCGATCACCCCGCCGCCCAGCGCGATCACCACGTCGCCGCGCTCCACCTGCCGCGCCAGCAGGCCGTCGGTCAGTTGCTCCAGCATGGCGAAGTTTTTCGTTGTCTCGCCCGGCGGCAGGACGATCGCGTCGTGCGAGATGCCGGCCTCGTCCAGAGAGGCCTGCAACGTGCCGAGGTGCAGCGACGCCACGGTCTCGTCGGTGATCACGATGGTGAACGGACGTTGCAGCAACAATGCGATTTCATCGCCGGCCGAGCCCAGCAAGCCGGCCCCGATCCGAACGTCGTAGCGTCTTTCTCCCAGGTTGACGGTAACGGTCTTGGTGCCTGGTTTATCGGTCATCGGTTTGCGTCGGCTCCGCTGGATTCGGCGCCGGACGCCGCCGGCCTTTTTCGCAGTCTTTCGATAATCGCATCGACGATGGCCTCGTGCGGCTCGTCGCTGCTGTCCACCACGATGTCGGCCTCGGCGTAGACCGGGTAACGCACCTCGATCAGTTTCCGCAGTGTCTCTTTCATGTTGCCGTCGGCCAGTAGCGGTCGGTTGTTCCGGCGGCTGCAGCGTTCGGCCAGAACTTCCAGATCCGCCCGCAGCCAGATCGTCACCGCGTTCCGCCGCAGCAGGTCGCGGGTTTCGCTGTCCATGAACGCGCCGCCGCCGGTCGCCAGAACATGCGGTGGCCCTTTCAAAAGACGGGCGATGACGCGCCGTTCCCCGTCGCGGAAATAGGTTTCGCCGAACCGCTCGAAAATCTCGGGAATCTCCAGTCCGGCCGCCGCCTCGATTTCGGTGTCCGCATCCGTGAAGGGAAGGCCGAGCCGCGTCGCCAGCCGGTGTCCGACGGTGCTTTTCCCGGCGCCCATTAACCCAACCAATACGATAGTTCGGTCCGAGCGCGATTGACTATGCGGCGTTTCGGTGTTGTCCATCCAACAATTGTAACTGACGGGAAATGTAAGCGCGAATGAGATCGGGCCGAGGACCGGCACCGTTGAATCCGTATCTTCCCCCGGATACACTGCGATTCGTCCAAATTCTGCCTCAATTGATGACTAACTCCAACGCCGAATTTCTACCGTTAGTGTTCGGCTGACTAGCCGGTGGGCCAATCTCCCATGGGAAAACTGTATCTGTTTATAGCTGTTGGCCTGGCGGTCGTTGTGGTGGGCGGCGCGGCGTTCCTGGCGGCGTGGGATATTCCCGCGCCGACCGACCGGGTCGAGAAGGTCTTGCCGAATGATCGGTTCCCAAAATAAAGCCGTCGCCGCCGGCGCCCTGATGCTGGGCCTGGCGATTACCGCGACGGCCTCGGCTCAGTCCGTGGGTAAGCCGCGTTCGCTGATCCCGCCGCCGGGCGGCCAGCCGCCGCCGGCGGAAAAGCCGTTTCAGCCATTCCAGCGGCCGCAGCCGGCGCCCGATGCCACGACGCCCGTGCCCGGCGCCGATGCGACCGGCGAGCAACCGGTCGACGAACGGATCGAGGTCGGCACCCTGAACGCCCTGGACCCGTCCGCGGTCGGGCTGCTGTTCGGCGCAGATGGCGGCTTCGGCATCGACATGTGGCGGGGCACGCCGCGGGTGGTCGTGGAACGGCTGCTGCCCAGGCTGCCGGCGCCGGCGCCGACGGCGACGATGCGGGACATGATGCGCCGCCTGCTGCTGTCCGCGGCGGACGTGCCAGCCGGCGATACGATCCTGCCGGCGGGCGGGCCGGGCCTGCTGATGCTGAGGATGGAACGCCTTGCTGCCGCCGGCGATACCGAAGCGGTCACCGGCCTGATGCAGGCGGCGTCCGTCCGGTTCGACGATCCGCGTCCGGCCCGGCTGGAGATGGACGCGCATTGGCTGGACAACGACTACGGCGGCGCCTGCGACATCGCCCGCGAGATGCTGCCGCGCGATCCGGACCCGGCCTGGCTGAAATCCGTGACCTTCTGCCGGTTGCTGGACGAACAAAGCGAATCGGCCGCGCTGGCTGCCGATCTCCTGCGTGAGGAAGGCGTCGACGATCCCGCGTTCTTCGATCTGATCCGGATCCTGGGCGGCAACGACGGACTCGTCGTCGATACGCTGCCGAACCCGCGGCCCCTGCATCTGGCGATGCTGCGCGCGGCCAACCGGCAGATACCGCCGGATGTGGTGATGTCGCGGCATCCGGGCGTGCTGCGTTCGGTCGCCGGCGCGCCGAACGCGACGTCGGAGTTGCGGCTGTTCGCCGCCGAGCGGGCGGAGGCGGTCGGCGCCCTGTCTGCCGATACGCTCGGCGAGGTGTATGCGAGCCTGCAGTTCGCGGACGAAGACCGCGCCAACGCCATCGACATCGCGGAAAACGATCCGGGCCCGCGCACCCGGGCGCTGCTGTTTCAGGTGGCGCAGCGCGAACGGGTGCCGACGGCCCGCGCGGTCGCGCTGCAGACCGCGCTGAAACAGGCGGTGGCGGAAGGCGAGTACTTCACGGTGGCGCGCGTCGCCAATCCGACGATCCGGGCGCTGCAGCCGGTGCCGGAAATGGTCTGGGCCGCGGCGGATCTGGGCCGCGCCCTGTTGGCCGCCGGCGATACCCAGCGTGCGCTGGCCTGGTTCGAGACGGCGCGCGTTCTGGCCGCCCGCGAAAACGTCGACGCCGTCGCGGCGGTGATCGAACTGTGGCCCCTGGTCCAACTGGCCGACACCCAGCGTGCCTTGCCGTGGGATCCGACCATTGCCGGCCATTGGTGGGATGCGACCGTCGACCTGCCGGCGGCGGAACGGTCGCAACAGGCGGCTTTGCTGTTCGTTCTGTTCGAGGCGCTGGGCTACGAGATTCCGCCGGCACTCTGGACGCCGCTCTACGAAGGTGCGCTGACCGATGTGGCCAGAGTTCCCTCGCCCGCGTTGCGCGTGATGCTGCGCGCCGCGGCGGCCGACGGTCGCGTCGGCGAAACCGTCCTGGTGTCTCTGGTCATGCTCGGCGAGTCCGGGCCCGGCGGGACCGAGGTTTCCGTTCTCGCGGATATCGTATCCGCGTTGCGCGCCGTCGGCCTGGAGGCGGAAGCGCGCGGCTTGGCGGTCGAGGCGGCCCTGACCCACGGCATGTGACCGGCGGGCATGGCGAAGCGCGACAGCCGGCTGGAAGACGCGTTCCTCGAGATGATGGCGGCGGAACGCGGCGCCGCGCTCAACACCCTGGAATCCTATCGCCGCGATCTCGACTACTTCGCCGAATGGCTGGCGCGCAAACGCCGCAATCCCTGCGATGCCGGCACCGACGACATCCGCGGCTTCATCAAGCAGATGAACAAGGCCGGCATGGCGGCGTCGACCGTGGCGCGGCGCCTGTCGACGCTCAGGCAGTTCTATCGCTTCCTTTATGCCGACGGTCACAGGGCCGACGATCCGTCCTCCGCGATCGACGGGCCGCGTCGGGACCGGCCGCTGCCGAAGGTCCTGGGCCAGGGCGAAGTCGACCGCCTGCTGAAGGCGGCGCGCGAAGCGGAAGGCCCGCAGGGCCTGCGGCTGGTCTGCCTGCTGGAACTCCTCTACGCGTCCGGCTTAAGGGTATCGGAACTGGTCAGCCTGCCCCATCCGCCGCTGCAGGACGACCAGCGGTTTCTGCTGGTGCGCGGCAAGGGCGGACGCGAGCGTCTGGTGCCGTTAAGCCGCCCGGCGCTGGACGCCATGGCGGCCTATCTAAGGGCGCGGTACGAATTTCTGGCGCCGGGCCGGGCGTCGAAATGGCTGTTTCCGTCGCGCTCGGCGTCCGGCCATCTGACCCGGCATCGCTTCGGCCAGTTGCTGAAGGAACTGGCCGTCCAGGCCGGCCTGCCGGTCGGCCGCGTCTCGCCCCACGTGCTGCGCCATGCTTTCGCCAGCCATCTGCTGTCGAACGGCGCCGACCTGCGCAGCGTGCAGCAGATGCTCGGCCATGCCGACATCTCGACCACCCAGATCTACACCCACGTGCTGGAAGAACGGCTCAAGCAACTGGTCGAACGCCATCACCCGCTGGCCGGTTAAGCGGGGCCGGCCGCCTTTCGATTTGACTCCGGCCTGTCCGCGCGCCATAGCTCCCTTTCGCAAAACCACGTCCCGTCATGGCACGGCCGAGCCGCCGAGAGAACCAGGAGATCGCCCATGAGTTTCAAGATCGTCGAACAGGCGACGCCGCGTCTGAACCGTTGTGAGCTGTCGGTCCCGGGTTCCTCGCCGAAGCTGTTCGAGAAGGCCGCCGCGGGCGACGCGGACGTCATTTTCCTGGATCTGGAGGACGCCGTCGCGCCGGACGACAAGGCGGATGCGCGCAAGAACATCATTCAGGCCCTGAACGATATCGACTGGGGCAACAAGACCATGTCGGTCCGGATCAACGGCCTCGACACCCACTACATGTATCGCGACGTCGTCGACGTGGTCGAGCAGGGCGGCGAGCGGCTCGACCTGATCATGATCCCGAAAGTCGGCACCGCCGCCGACGTCTATGCCGTCGACATGATGGTCACCCAGATCGAGACCGCGATCGGACGCAAGAAACGGATCGGCTTCGAGATGATCATCGAAACCGCGCTCGGCATGCAGAACATCCACGAGATCGCGGCCGCCAGCCCGCGCAACGAATCGCTGCATTTCGGCGTCGCCGACTACGCGGCGTCGACCAAGGCGCGCACCACCCAGATCGGCGGCCCCAACCCGGCCTACGCGGTGCTGACCGATCCGGACGACGCCGGCGGCCGGGAGGTCCACTGGGGCGACATGTGGCATTACGCCATCGCGCGTATGGTCGTGGCCGCGCGGGCCAACGGGCTCAGGCCGATCGACGGGCCGTTCGGCGACTTCAGCGACGACGACGGCTACAAGGCGCAGGCCAATCGGGCCGCGGTGCTGGGCTGCGAAGGCAAGTGGGCGATCCACCCCAAGCAGATCCCGCTCGCCAACGAGGTCTATACGCCGTCCGCCGCCGAGGTCGACAAAGCCAAGCGCATCCTCGCCGCCATGGACGAGGCGCAGAAGGCCGGCAAGGGCGCCGTCGCGCTGGACGGCCGGCTGATCGATATCGCTTCGATCCGCCAGGCCGAAGCGTTGGTCAAGCAGGCCGAATTAATCGGCTAGCCGGCAATACTAAGGCTTTGAACCGCCGGTTGAATTCAGCAGCAAGGTTGATTTTCCGCTGGGTTGTCGGCGCCGCGCCGAAATGCAAGGCGCCACGGGCCTCCTGTCTTTGTTGACAAGCCGGGACGCCCGCGCCAGTGTGCGCCCCGCTTTGCCGGCCGATTCAACGCCCTGCCCGTCGGCCCCGAAGTTTTGGACGTCTCACACCGGGTCTCAATGCAAACCTATCTCGACTTCGAACGGCCGATCGCCGAACTGGAAGGCAAGATCAGGGAACTTCAGCACCTCGCGGATTCCGACAGCAGTATGGATATCTCGGGCGAGGTCGCGACCCTGCGCGACAAAGCCAACCAGCTACTGGGACAGACCTACAGCAAGCTGACCGGCTGGCAGAAGACCCAGGTCGCCCGCCACCCGGACAGACCGCATTTCAACGACTACGTGAACGTCCTGATCGAAGGGTTCACGCCCCTTGCCGGGGACCGTTCGTTCGCCGACGATAAGGCGGTGGTTGGCGGCCTGGGCCGGTTCCGCGGCCGATCGGTGATGGTGATCGGGACTGAGAAGGGGCGCGGCACCCAGGATCGCGTCGATCATAACTTCGGCATGGCCCGGCCCGAAGGCTATCGCAAGGCGCAGCGGCTGATGCGCTTGGCGGATCGGTTCGGCCTGCCGGTGATCAGCCTGGTCGACACGCCGGCCGCCTATCCCGGCATCGGCGCCGAAGAACGCGGCCAGGCGGAAGCCATCGCCCGCTCCATCGAAACCTGCCTCGGCCTCTCGGTGCCGATGATCGCCTGCATCATTGGCGAGGGCGGGTCCGGCGGCGCGGTCGCGCTGGCGGTCGGCAACCGGGTCCTGATGCTGGAGCACGCGATCTATTCGGTGATCCCGCCGGAGGCCTGCTCCTCCATCCTCTGGCGTTCAACGGAAAAGACCGTGGACGCCGCGGAAGCGTTGAAGCTGACCGCCCAGGATCTGCACAGCCTTGGCGTCGTCGATCAGATCGTTTCCGAACCGCTGGGCGGCGCCCATCGCGGCGCCGGCGACATGATCGCCAGCCTGGGCGTCGCGATTGCCGCGGCAATGGACGACCTGATCGCCATGGATCCCGATCAGTTGCTCGAAAACCGCCGGCAGAAGTTCCTGGAAATGGGAAACGCCAGCCTCTGACGTTATGCGCCGCGAAAGGCGCGGAAGAACGTCCGCATGTCCTCGACCAGCAGGTCGCCTTTCTCCAGCGCCGCGAAATGGCCGCCGTCGTCGAAGTCGCTTCGGTGCACCACGTTGAACGCACGCTTCGGCCAGCTTTCCGGCGGGATCGGAAACAGGTCGTAAGGGAAGAAGGCGAAGCCGGTCGGTGTCTCGACCCGCTCGCCCCTGCCGTCCGGGCCTGCGCCCAGTTCGGTGCCGCCCTGGTTGCGCACGGCGTGATAGATCCAGGTCGCCGCGTTGTGGCAGTTGGTGACCCAGTAGATCATGATGTTGGTGATCAGTTCGTCCATCGGGAACAGGCTCAAGCTGCCCGGCGGCTCCTTCAGGCGATGCTGGAATTTCTCGACGATCCAGCCGGCCAGGCCCGCCGGCGAGTCGGCCAGCCCGTAGGCCAGGCTCTGCGGCTTGGTGCCCTGGATCTCCTGGTAGCCGCCGGCCCAGACCATGCGCCGCTTCAGCTTTGCGACCCATTCCCGTTCGGCGTCGCTTAAGGGCGCCGTGCCCGGCCCGATATAGGGTTTCAGCGGCAGCATGTTCAAATGGATCGCCGTGACCGTTTGCGGAAAGTCGAACGCCAGCCAGGCGGTCACCACGCTGCCCCAGTCGCCGGCCTGGGCGACCACCCGCTCCAACCCCAGCACGTCGGTTGCCAGCTTGTGCCAATAACCGGCGATCCGGCGCGGCGTAATCGGCTTGTCCGGCCAGTCGGAAAAGCCGTAGCCCGGCAGCGACGGGGCGATCACCGTGAAGGCGTCGTTCGGGTCGCCGCCGAAGCGTTCGGGATGGGCCAGCGGCTCGATGATCTTGTGGAATTCGAAAACCGAACCCGGCCAGCCGTGCGTCAGGATCAGCGGCAGCGGTTTGTCGCCCGATCCCGGCTCGACGATGAAATGCAGCTTCAGGCCGTCGACCTCGGTCCGGTATTGCGGGAACCGGTTCAGTTCTGCTTCCCAATGGCGCCAGTCGTAGCCGGTCAGCCAGCGGTCTACGAACTGCTTCAGATAGGTCAGGTCGGTGCCGTAGAACCAGCCGCCGCCTTCCGGCTCGTTCGGCCATCGGGTCTGGGCCAATCGGGCTTTCAGGTCCTCGAGGACGCTGTCCTCGACGGCAACGCGAAACGGTTCTGCTGCAATCTGCATCGGCGACTACTCCAACAACGATTGACGCATGCTAGCCGCATGGCCGTCGCCAGAACAATCCTATGCAGGCAGATCCAGAAAGCTATCGGCCTAGATACGGCCGTGGCAGTGCTTGTACTTCTTGCCGGAGCCGCAGGGGCAGGCCGAATTGCGTGGCACCTTGCCCCAGGTCGACGGATCCTGCGGGTCGATCTGGCGCGCCGGCTGACGGCGGCGAACCTCGCCGCTGCCGCCGGCTCCGGCGCCGGCCCCAGCACCGGCCATAGCCATTTCCGGCTCCTCGGCCATCTCGTTGGTGCCGCTGGATGGGTCGATATGGGTTTCCGTCGTCGGCACCGGCTGCGGCGCGAACATCTCCTGCGGCGGCTGTTCCATCTGCAGTTCCAGGTTGGACAGTACCCGCGTTACCGTCTCGCGCATCCGCGTCAGCATATGCTCGAACATGTTGAACGCTTCGCGCTTGTATTCGTTCAGCGGATCGCGCTGCGCGTAGGCGCGGAGCCCGATGCCCTGGCGCAGGAAGTCGAGCTGCTGCAAGTGCTCCTTCCAGCACTGGTCGAGGATCTGCAGCAACAGGCTCTTTTCGACCATACGCAGCACGTCGCGGCCGTAGCGCGCCGCCTTCTCGGCGATACGGCTGTCGGCCGCGCTGTACAGGCGGTTGCGCATCTCCTCGTCGGCGATGCCTTCCTCCGCCGCCCAGTCCTTGATCGGCAGGTCCAGGCCGAAGATCTTGGTCACCTCTTCGTCCAGCCCGTCGACATCCCACTGTTCCGGGTAGACGTTCTCCGGAATGTGCTGGGCGACCAGTACGTCGACGGTCTCATGGCGCATGTCGGCGACGGTGTCGGAGACGTCGTCAACTTCCATCAGTTCGATACGCTGTTCGTAGATCACCTTGCGCTGATCGTTCATAACGTCGTCGAACTTCAGCAGGTTCTTGCGGATATCGTAGTTGCGCGCCTCGACCTTCTGCTGCGCCTTCGCCAGTGCCTTGTTGATCCAGGAATGGACGATCGCCTCGCCCTCCTCCAGGCCCAGCTTCTGCAAGATGCCGTCCATCCGTTCGGACCCGAAGATCCGCATCAGATCGTCTTCCAGGCTCAGGTAGAATTTCGACTGGCCCGGGTCTCCCTGGCGGCCGGACCGGCCGCGAAGCTGGTTGTCGATGCGGCGGCTTTCGTGCCGTTCGGTGCCGACTACGTACAGGCCGCCGGCCGCCAGCACCTTTTCCTTTTCCGCCGCGACCTCGGCCTTGATCTCTTCTTCCTTGGTCCGGCGCGCGCCTTCGTCGGCAACATCGGCGCATTCGGTCGCAATCCGCATTTCGACGTTGCCGCCAAGCTGGATGTCGGTGCCGCGGCCGGCCATGTTGGTAGCGATGGTGATCGCGCCGGCCCGGCCGGCCTGGGCGATGATAAAAGCCTCCTGCTCGTGGTGCCGGGCGTTCAGCACGTTGTGCTCGATCTTCTTCTTGTTGAGCGTCTCGGAGATCAGCTCCGACTTCTCGATCGACGTGGTGCCGACCAGCACCGGCTGGCCCCGCTCACGGCAATCGGCGATCAGCTCCAGGATGGCATCGTATTTTTCGCCGGCTGTGCGGTAGACCTCGTCGTCGTTGTCCTTGCGGGCCATCAGCACGTTGGTCGGGATCTCGACCACGTTCAGCCGGTAGATGTCGGCGAATTCCTCCGCTTCCGTCGCGGCCGTGCCGGTCATGCCGGCCAGCTTCGGGTACATGCGGAAGTAGTTCTGGAACGTGACCGAGGCCAGCGTCTGGTTCTCCGGCTGCACCGTCACCTTTTCCTTGGCTTCCAGCGCCTGGTGCAGGCCGTCGGAATAGCGCCGGCCTTCCATCATGCGGCCGGTGAACTCGTCGATGATGATGACCTTGTCGTTCTTTACGATGTAGTCGGTGTCGCGAGAGAATAGCTTGTGGGCGCGCAGCGCCTGGTTCACGTGGTGGACGACGGCGACGTTCTCCACGTCGTACAGGCTCTCGCCTTCCAGCATCTCGGCGTCGCGCAGGATGTTCTCGATCTTCTCGACGCCGTCTTCGGTAAAGCTGACGGTCCGGGCCTTCTCGTCGACTTCGTAGTCGGATTCCACAAGTTTCGGAATGAAGGTGTCCAGCGTGCGGTAGAGATCGGAGCTGTCTTCCGACGGTCCGGAGATGATCAGCGGGGTCCGGGCTTCGTCGACCAGGATCGAATCGACCTCGTCGACGATGGCGAAGTTGAAGCCGCGCTGGACCATGGAATCGCGCGTGAACTTCATGTTGTCGCGCAGGTAGTCGAAGCCGAACTCGTTGTTGGTGCCGTAGGTTACGTCGGCCGCGTAAGCCGCGCGCCGCTCCTCGTCGGTCAGGCCGTGGATGATGCAGCCGACGGTGAGTCCCAGGAAATTGTAGATCTCGCCCATCCAGGCCGCGTCGCGCTGGGCCAGATAGTCGTTCACGGTGACCACGTGCACGCCGTTTTCGCTGAGCGCGTTCAGGTAGACCGGCAGGGTGGCGACCAGCGTCTTGCCCTCGCCGGTCTTCATTTCCGCGATATTGCCCTCGTGCAGCACCATGCCGCCGACGATCTGTACATCGAAGTGGCGCTGGCCGAGGGTGCGTTTGGCGGCTTCGCGAACCGTCGCGAACGCTTCCGGCAGCAGGGCGTCCAGGGTTTCGCCGGCGGCGAGCCGGTCCCGGAACTCGGAGGTTTTCGCGCGCAGGTCCTGGTCGGAGAGCTTTTCGAATTCCGGCTCCAGGGCGTTGACTGCTTCGGTGGTCTTGCCGTAGCGGCGGAGCACCCGGTCGTTGGATGAGCCGAAGATCTTCTTGGCAAAGGCGCCGAACATGCCGAACCTCAGAAAAGTGCCGCTTTACCGCGGCGTCCCGGCGCTGCGAGGTTGGCGCATGCGGGACCGACTAAAACAGATGGAGACATAAGCGCAGCGTACAACGGTGTCAACGACGCGGCCTGCCGGGGGCCTCCAACGGCAACCGCCTAGAAACCGAATTGCAGTTACCATTCTGTCAATATTATGTGAAATTTGCCCTCTTGGCTTGTTCCCCGGGACGATCCGGCCTAATTGTGCGTGATTCCGCTGCCGATTTGGCCGAATTCGGCAAGCCGCCGCTACCTGGAAAGGAAATTCGCGACATGCTTGTTACTTTCGTGCGGTCAGCCACGCTGATCGCGGCAATCGGTATTGCTACGGCGACTGCGACGGTCGCGTCCCGCGCCCAGAACAACCCGGGCGGTCTGCCGCCGGAGGATACCGTCGTCGCGGTGGTCAACGGCAGCGAGGTCAGGCTCTCCGAACTGGTCCAGTTGCAGCAGACGCTGCCCGAGCAGTACCGCCAGGTGCCGCTGGCCATGCTATATCCGCAGTTGCTGGATCAGGTGGTCAGCCGCAAGCTCATGGCCCAGGCGGCGCGCAAGCAGAACTTGCAGGACGATGCGGACGTCAAGGCGCGGATCGCCGTGCTCGAGGAACGGGTGCTGCAGCAGAGCTATCTGACCAAGCGGATCGACCAGGAGATCACCGAAGAAAAGCTTCGCGCCGCCTATGACGAGCAGGTCGCCAACACCTCGGCCGGTGTCGAGGTTCACGCCCGCCATATCCTACTGGAGTCGGAAGAGGACGCCAAGGCGGTGATCGAAGAGATCAACGGCGGCGGCGATTTCGCCGAGGTGGCGAAGGCCAAGTCGACCGGCCCGTCGGCGTCCCAGGGCGGCGATCTTGGCTACTTCACCAAGGACCAGATGGTGCCGGAATTCGCGGAGGCCGCGTTCTCCATGGCCAAGGGCGACGTGTCCGCCGAGCCGGTCCAGACCCAGTTCGGCTGGCACGTGATCAAGGTCGAGGACCGCCGCGAGCAGGCGCCGCCGAGCTTCGCCGATTCCGTGCCCGAGCTTCGCCAGTCGATGCTTCAGGACGTAATCGGCCAGGTGGTCGACGACCTGCGCGGGGCGGCCGAGGTCGAGGAGTTCGATCTGGAAGGCAATCCGCTGGACCGCGACGCCGCCAACCAGTAAGCCGCCGCGCCCGGCGGCGGCCTGGAACCGCGGGCTTGTTGCGGCGGCGTCGGGCTGTGTACCATCCGCCTCCCCGTTTTCGTTAGCCCGACAGCCCCGCCATGGTCGATACGCCCCGTTCACCGCTCGCGCCCGCGCGTTTTCCCACCCTGCCGCCGGTCGCCGGCGTGCGCCTCGGCAGCATGGCCGCCGGCATCCGCTATCGCGGTCGCACCGACCTGATGATGGCGGCGTTCGAACGCGGCACCACGGTGGCCGGCGTGCTGACTCAAAACCGCATGCCGGGTGCCCCGGTCGATTGGTGCCGCCGACAGCTTGCCCATGGCCGCGCCCGCGCGCTGGTCGTCAAATCCGGCAACGCCAACGTCTTCACCGGCCGGGCCGGCGTGGCGGCGGTGGAGGCGACGGCGGCGGCCACGGCGGACCTGATCGGCTGCAAAAAGGGCGACGTTCTGATCGCCTCGACCGGCGTGATCGGCGAGCCGCTGCCGGTCGAGCGGGTGACCCGCATCCTGCCGAAACTCTACGGCAGGCTGACCGACAAGGCCTGGCGCAAGGCCGCGGACGCGATCCTCACCACCGACACCTTCGCCAAGGGCGCGACGCGGACGGCCGAGATCGACGGCAAGACCGTGACGATCAACGGCATCGCCAAGGGCTCCGGCATGATCGCGCCGGATATGGCGACGATGCTCGCGTTCTTCTTTACCGACGCGAAGCTGCCTACGGCCGTGCTTCGCGACCTGCTGAAACCGGCCAACGAGAGAAGCTTCAACAGCATCACCGTCGATGGCGATACCTCGACCAGCGATACCGTGCTGCTGTTCGCCACCGGCAAGGGGCCGCGCCACGGCAAGGTCGAGACGGCAGGCGACCCGCGCCTTAAGGCGTTTCGCGCGGCGTTGCTGGATTGCATGACCGATCTGGCGCAGCAGATCGTTCGCGACGGCGAGGGTGCCGGTAAGTTCGTCTCGATCACCGTCACCGGCGCCGCCAGCACCGCGGCGGCGCGGCGCATCGGGCTCACCGTCGCCAATTCCCCGCTGGTCAAGACCGCCATCGCCGGCGCCGACGCCAACTGGGGTCGTATCGTCATGGCCGTGGGCAAGGCAGGAGAGCGCGCCGACCGTGACCGCCTGGCGATCCGCATCGGCGGCCACGAGGTGACCCGCGACGGCCTCGCGGTGCCCGGTTACGACGAGGCGCCGGTGGTCCGCCACATGCAGGGCCGGGAGATCGAGATCGCGGTCGATGTCGGGGTCGCCGGCGGGGCCGCGACGATCTGGACCTGCGACCTGACCCACGGCTACATCGACATCAACGCCGACTACCGAAGCTGAGCGCGGCCGGAGGATCCCATGGTGCCATCGGACCAGGACAGTGCCTGCCTTGCCGCGGCGGAAACCGGCGGCGGGGCGGCGAAGATCGTTCTGGTCACGGCCGTGGCCCTGATCGACGCCGACGGCCGCGTCCTGCTGGCGCGCCGGCCGGCCGGCAAGTCCATGGCCGGCCTCTGGGAGTTTCCCGGCGGTAAGCTGCACCCTGGCGAAACGCCGGAGCAGGCCCTGGTGCGGGAACTGAAGGAGGAACTGGACATCGACACCAGCGCGAGCTGTCTGGCGCCGCTGGCCTTCGCCTCGCACGGCTATCCGGATTTCCATCTGCTGATGCCGCTGTTCCTCTGCCGGGTCTGGAAGGGCGCCCCGAAGGCCATGGAGGGTCAGGAACTCGCCTGGGTCCGGCCGATCCGCCTGCGCGACTACCCCATGCCGCCGGCCGACGGGCCTCTGGTCGCCCTGCTGCGCGACTTCCTGTGAGGCAAGTCGGTACCTAGTGTCTTGATCGTGAAGTTTGTTAGATCATGTGCCACATTTTTTGGGGATATGGTCCATGGGCAAGCCGGCGGTTGGGATCGAGTTGACGGCGGCGGAGCGGGGCGAGTTGGAGAGCCTGGCGGGGCGGGCGCGCATTGTGCTGGCGGCGGCGGATGGGCTGGAGAACAAGGCGATAGTCGAGCGGGTGGGGGCTGCTGCGAACACGGTGGGCAAGTGGCGTCGGCGTTTCGCCGAGCGGCGGCTTGACGGGCTTCATGACGAGCCTCGGCCGGGTGCGCCGCGCCAGATCGGCGACGAGGAGATCGCCGAGGTCGTGCGCCGCACGCTGGGAGTGTCCGATGAACTGTGTAAGTTTGTGATGCGCGTTTAGGCCACGGTCGCGACCATTGCCCGCAGGACCGAGCCCGCGCACCCGCCCGGTGTGATGCTGGTCGTTCACCTCCGTGGCGTCCTGGATCGCCAGAACAGGCTGCCCCCGCGCCGCCTCGCCCAGCCGATCGCTCGCCGTCGCGACGATCTCCTCGGCACTCACCTTGGCATTGCCGAGAAAGCGCGAAAAGCCAACGACCCCAGCTCGACCCTCGCCCAAACGCCGGATCGTACAGCTCCCATGCTCGACCATCCGATCAACAAACAACTCGCCTCGGCTCGCAAGGCGCTTGCCACCAAAACGGCTCCTTACTCGACCCTTCATCGCGGCCCTCACAAACAGCATTGACCGCTCAACTAGGAATCACAGAAAACCCAAAAAGACAAAAAACAAAATCTGTGCATACCTTAGCGCGCCGGCCGGCCGGCGCGCCGAGCAACAAACCGGAGGCAAAGGGATGAGGCCCGGCGGCCAATTTCGCGTGCGGCTGCCCCCGGGACGGCCCGAAGGGCAGCACAGATTCGTCATTTCAAACGCCCGAATCTGGTCACAGCAACGATGCCATACTTCTAATCCTGGATGGGAAGGGACGGCCGGCCAGCACACCCCCTGGTCGGAACAGGTAAGTGCAACTCTTCAATAGAGACGACAAGTCCAAGGAGTGACCGTGGGAACCCTGACCGAACCAAGAGAACCGCTCGCCGGTTCCAGCTATACGACCCCATCCACCGCCCCGCCGAAAGAGAACAGCGTGACCGCTGAGAGAAAACGGATCCTCGTCGTCGAAGACGACGATTTCACCTCGCTGCTGATCCAGGAACTGCTCGACTTCCACGGCTATAGCGTGCTGCGCGCCGCCGACGCGGTCGACGCCTACCGCCTCGCCAACGAACTCCGGCCGGATCTGATCCTGATGGATATCCAGTTGAGCGACAGCTCGGGCCTGGAGGCGACGAAGTGGATCCGCGAGGTCGACGCGCTGCGCGACACGCCGATCGTCGCCGTGACCGCCTTCGCGATGCGCGAGGACCAGCGCCGCATTATGGAAAGCGGCTGCGATGCCTACATCGCCAAGCCCTTCCACACCGATTACTTCCTCGAGACGATCAGCCAGCTGGTCGGCGCCGAGCCGCAGGGCGAGGCCTAGCCCAGCCCGCGTTTTTGTGAACGCGGACAGGCCACTCTAACTGTATGAAATAGATCAAGCGAACTGCGCCTAACTGAAATCAATTAGGCGCAGTTCGCTCCAGAAGTCAGACTCTCCGCATCGGTCGCTCCCAACCGGGCAAAACGAGGAGCGGCCGGTCGCCTTTCGGGGCCGGCTTCTCAACACATATATCGTGAGTATTCGGCGATCGCGGCGCCGCTTCGAGTGCCCGACGCGCCTGCGTGGCGGCTCTCTTAGAAGCTCGGCCCGCCGCCGCCGGGCGTGGTCTCGGAGCCGGGGCCGTCGGCATCGGGCCGTGCCGCGCGCTCGGCGAGGCAGCCGCCCTCGTCGGTCACCGAAGTCAGGCGGCCGCCCGAGCTTGCTGTTGGACAGCGAGGGTCCGACGCGCTCGTTACCGACGATGGTGATCCGTTCGACCGCTGCGGCCGGCACCTGGCGGCCTTCGGCATGCCGGACGGCGTTGCGCATGGCGATGTTCTGGAACTCCACGTCGCTTTGCCTCAGGTCGCCGATCCGGTTGATCTCGACGTCCCTGAAGTCCTCGCGGAACTCGGCCCGAGACCCACCGGAGGCGGATCCGCAGGCCGACAAGGCGGCCGAGAGCAGCAGCACCGCCGCCAGCGGGCCTCCGAATGTAAGGGATTCTTTACACGGCACGACTCCAGCCCTCCGAATCCTGGCACGGTGGTCGTCCGGTGATCTTGAACGGAAAAGCGGCACGCTGCCAGTGGCAACCCTGGGCTTCTGCCTTGTTCGCGGGAGAGAGAAAGAGAAGGCCCCGCCTCGATCGGGGGGGGTGGCGGGGCCTTCAGCAGGATAGCGCTCTTAAAGGCTCTTCCTTTGCACGGGTTGACGATTGCTACTCTAACGGGAAGGCCGTGAGCGCGGCGTGACAAGGGCGTGTGCGCTTTGGGTATCCTGGCTTCGCTTTTCCGAGAAAGCCGCCCCATAATATATTGATTCTCAAAATAATTTCCGGTGCTTCCTTTGGCGTGCCTCGGCAGGCGTGCGGCATGATTGATGTCAAACCTGCCGGTATGGCTTTCGAGGATCGTCCTGGCGAGGATCGTCCTGGGAGCCGCCGAGATCCGGAAGACGACGCGCGACGCCCGCGAGCTTGAGAGGCGGCTGTGGCCGGGACTTGGCCGGCCGCCTGTCTCGTGCCTGGGGTTTTCTTATCCCTGGGATTTCCGGGGGAGGATTGGTGGAGCCGAGGGGAGTCGAACCCCTGACCTTCGCATTGCGAACGCGACGCTCTCCCAACTGAGCTACGGCCCCACGCGGGTCTGCATCCTTCGCGTCCAGGATGTCGGACGCGGCGACGCGGGCGGATAATGGGTAGGCCCGCGGCCGCTGTCAAGCATGCGCCACAGGGCACTCAAGAGCCTTGATCCCTGGCCGCCAGCCACGTATTTCACTGGAAGCCCGCCGAGCCCGAACCTTCTGGAAGCGCCATGATACTCCTCGATCCCTTGCTGATCATCGTCCTGTGGCTGATCAGGGCCTACATCTGGGTCATCATCATCGGCGTGATCCTGAGCTGGTTGATCGCCTTCAACGTGGTCAACAGCTACAACCGTTTCGTTTTCCTGGTTCAGGATTTCACCAGCCGGCTGACCGAGCCGGCCCTGCGGCCGATCCGGCGCTTCCTCCCGAATGTCGGCGGCATCGACATCTCTCCCATCATCCTGATCCTCGGCCTCTGGTTCCTGGAGATGGTCATCGTCCGGCTCCGCGTCTCGCTGCTCTCGGCGGGCTCCGGACTCTAGGGCCGTCGGCCTTTGGCGCCGGGCCCGGCCTCGCCGCTCGGGCCCCTGGCCGCGGGCGTGCGGGTCGCGGTCCACCTGCAGTCCAAGGCCTGGGATCTGCGGAAAAGCAGCCTGGAGGTCGTTTCCGGTGCAAAGGAGCGGCGCAAATCGATTCTCGTCCGCGGCGATCCTGGCCTAGTTTTGGGCCGGCTCGAGGCTTGGCTGGCGGCTTGGCTGGCGGCTCGGGACCGATCTTGAGCCCGACGACGGGTGACGGCAGCGCAGGGGAGACTCAAGACGTGGCGCAAGCGAAGACCATCGACGGCAAGGCTTTCGCCGCGGCCCTGCGCGGGCGGATCGGTGCCGCGGTCGGCAAGCTCGCGGCCGATCACGGCTTGGTGCCGGGACTGGCGGTGGTCCTGGTCGGGGAAGACCCGGCCAGCACGGTCTACGTCCGCAACAAGGCCCGCCAGACCGTCGAGGCCGGCATGGCCTCCTTCAAGGAGGTGCTGCCGGCGAGCACGGCGCAGGCCGAGCTGCTCGACCTGATCGCGCGCCTCAACGCCGACCCAAGGGTCCACGGCATCCTGGTGCAGCTCCCCCTGCCGCCCCAGATCGATCCCGAGGCGGTGCTCGACGCCATCGACCCGGCCAAGGACGTCGACGGCTTCCACGTCATCAACGCCGGGCGTCTGGCGACCGGCACCAGGGGCGCCCGGGCGCCCCTGGTGCCTTGTACGCCCCTCGGCTGCCAGATGCTGCTGCGCGATACGCCGGGCGACCTCGCCGGTCGCCACGCCGTGGTGGTCGGGCGCTCCAACATCGTCGGCAAGCCGATGGCGCAGCTCCTGCTGCAGGACAACTGCACCGTGACCATCGCGCACTCGCGGACCCGCGACCTGCCGGCGGTCTGCCGAGGGGCCGACATCCTGGTCGCCGCCGTCGGCCGGCCCGAGATGGTTCAGGGCGACTGGGTCAAGCCGGGCGCGACCGTCATCGACGTCGGCATCAACCGGATCGACAAGCCCGACGGCGGCACCCGCCTGGTCGGCGACGTCGCCTTCGCGGCGGCCGCCGCGGTGGCCGGCGCGATCACGCCGGTGCCGGGCGGGGTCGGCCCCATGACCATCGCCTGCCTGCTGCGCAACAGCGTGACCGCGGCCTGCCGTCAGGCGGGCGTGCCCGTGCCGGAGATGTGAGGCTTTCCGCCCGCCTCGCGCCGGTCCTGCCAGTCGCCGCGGGTCAGGGCGAAGAAGTGCAGGCCATCGGTGCCGTAGGCCCGGCGCAGGCCCCGGAAGCTGAGCCCGATCTTTCTCAACACTCTGTGGGAGGCCGCGTTGTCGGGATCGGCGACCGCGACGATCTCCTCCAGGCCGATTTCCTCGAAGCCGTAGTCGCGCAGGCGCCCGGCCGCCTCGGTGGCGATACCGCAGCCCCAGGCGTTCTTGATCAGGCGGTAGCCGACCTCGACGTCCTCGGCCTCCGGCAGGCACTTCAGCATGGCGGCACCGTGGAAGCGGCCGTCGCCGCGGCCTTCGACCGCCCAGACTCCCAGGGGCTCGTCCTGGTTGTCGGCGATCAGGGCCTCGGCCTTGCGCGTCTCCTCCGCCTCGCTGCCGACGGTGCGGATGTAGCGCATCACCTCGGAATCGCGGTTCATCGCGACCAGCGCCGGAAGGTCGCCGTCCCGGAACCCGCGCAAGCGCAGGCGCTCTGTGAGCAGCTCCTTCATCGCTCCGGTCCCGGCTCCCCGTCCTCGGCCGCGTCCGGCCGGGGCAGCGCGAGCCGGATCACGCCCTTGACCGGCTTGTGCGGGTCGACCGGCTTGCCCTTGCGCAGGATCAGGATCTCGCCGCGGCGGGCAAGGTGCAGGGCCTGCTGGCGGACCGGGGCGAGGTAGCGGCGCCAGGCCTCGGCCGGGTCCCCGGCCTTGCCGTGGGCGGCCTGCATGGCGCGTGCGGCCTCGCTGGGGCAGATCGACTTGTCCGGGCCGCGCACCGCCAGGAGATCGAAGATCTGCTGTGCGATCGGATCGGTCCCGGGTGGGTCGGTCCGGGGGGCGTCGGTGGCGGCGTCACGGGATGGCGGCGTCTCGGTCATGGCCGTGTCTTATCACGGCTGCCGGCCGCGGCGCCATGCTCCGCGGCCCTGGACGCCGGGGGCGCGGGCGAGGATAATCCCGCGCCATGACCGGAGACCTCGACGACCTCCTCGCCGCCGCCCTGCTCTTCGTCGGCGGGCACTTCCTGCTGTCCAGCCGGGTGCTGCGCCAGCCGCTGGCGGCGCGGCTCGGCGACAACGGCTTCCGCGGCCTCTATTCCCTGGTCGCCGGCGCCGCGTTGCTGTGGACGATCTTCGCCTACGGTGCGGCGCCCTTCGTCGCGCTCTGGCAGCCGCCTTTGATCCTGCGCTGGCTGCCGCTGATCCTGATGCCCGTCGCCCTCTTCCTCGTGGTCGCCGGCGTGACCACGCCGAACCCGACCCAGGTCGGCGGCGAGCGCGTGGTCGACGCCGGGCCCGAGGACCAGACTCCGGGGATCATCCGGGTCACCCGGCACCCTTTCCTCTGGGGCGTCGCGCTCTGGGCCCTGGGCCACCTCGTGGTCCGGGGCGACGCCGCCAGCGTGATCCTCTTCGGCGGCATGCTGGTCCTGGCCCTGGGCGGCATGTGGCACATCGACCAGAAGCGCGAGGCCAGCCTGGGTGCCAACTGGGGCCCGATCCGCCTGACCACCAGCGTGATCCCCTTCGCCGCCCTGGCCTCCGGGCGCACCCACATGGACTGGCGCGGCATCGGCTGGTGGCGGCCGCTTGTCGCCCTGGCCCTCTACGCCGCCCTGCTGCACCTCCACGCGCAGCTCTTCGGCGTCAGCCCCCTGCCGGTCTAGGATATTATCGGAAACTTCAAAGAGTTAGCGCACGATCCCGGCCAGACGCGAACGCGTCTGATCAGGACACTAGCCGAAGATCCGGTCGAGCGTGTCGAGGTCGTTGATCTTGCGCCACTCGCCGCCGCCCTCGACGACGCGGGCTTCCCATTCCTTGAGCCGTGCGCGGTACCTGTCCGGGTCGAAGTTGTCGCTCTTGAGCTTGGTGACGTTGAGCGCCACGACCCGGACGCCGTCGAGGGCGAAGGTCTGGTCGCGCTTGTAGCCCTTCTTCAGGTCCTCGGCCATGTCGGAGAAGATGATGATGATGTTCTCGCCATGGTCTTTTTCCTGCAGGAACTCGGTGGCCTGGAGGATGCCGCCGGTGATGTCGGTGTAGGACGCCGGCTTCAGGGCCTTCACGAACTTGTCGATGTCGGCCTTGAACTGCAGCTTCTGCTGGTTGGCCATGGAAGGCCGCTCGTCGAAGCTGGCCTTGGAGACGATGTCCCTCTCCGAGAAGCTGCCGGTGTCGATCCGCGCCACCGCGAAGGAATCGCCCGGGTCCAGGCTCGCCAGGATCACGTTGATGATCTGCTGGGCCTTCTTCATCTCCCTGGTGTAGGTGCCCGAAGTGTCCAGCAGCATGTAGACGCCCTTGCCCGGCTTCTGGGCCTCGCCGGAGCAGGCGCTCAGGGCGATCGCCAGGGTCATGGCGGCCAAGGGGGCGGCCAAGGGGGCGGCCAAGGGGGCGGCCAAGGATGCGACGCGTTTCATGGTCAGTACCTCTCTTGCGCGTGGACCGTCTTCGCCTTGCGCTGCGGGTCGCCGTTCCGGAACTGCCGCTCGACCCACAGCGGAAAGAAGATGAAGAGGTCGTAGAGGTCGATCAGCAGCTCCGAGATGTACTTGAAGAAGCCGCCGGTCAACCGCAGGACCACGGCGAGGCCCTTGAGCGCGCCGCCGGTCACCAGGCCGGCGACCGTCCGCAGGGACTTGAAGAAGGTCTCCAGAGGGATCGCCGCGAAGGTGAGCGCGAAGGGCAGGATGAAGCCCATGCCCATCTGCGCCATGGTGGTGATCCACTGGTAGCCGGCGGCGGTGCCGGCCACGGCGTCGCCGCGCAGGAGGGCGGCGGTCGCCAGCTCGTCCTGGACCAGGATCTCGCGCATGTAGGCCAGCCCGGCCTCGATGCTGGCCAGGAAGAAAAGCAGGCTGAAGGAAGCCACCATCATGATCTTGCGCAGCCTGTCGGAGAGCGCGCCGACCACCGGGAAGAGCCGGGTGATGCGCAGGCAGT
Organism: Kiloniellales bacterium; assembly: GCA_022361275.1. GTDB lineage: Bacteria > Pseudomonadota > Alphaproteobacteria > Kiloniellales > JAKSBE01 > JAKSBE01. Next base: position 10,763 of record JAKSBE010000602.1, on the reverse strand, counting down.
CCATCAGGAAGAGTCCCATGGTGATCTCGAGCAGGATGATCACCAGCGCCGCGACATCGGCGGTCTTGAAGCTGCCGACCAGGGTGTTGCCGCCGACCATCTCGGCCATGGGCCGGGCGATCAGGTGGAAGTTGATCACCGCGCCGCCGATCGCGATGGTCAGCACGAAGACCGCGATCAGGAAGTCCACCAGGGAGGAGGAGGAGAGCTTGCGCACCGCCCGGTCGTCCCGCTTCAGGATCTGCTCGTACTCGTCCATGTGGCGGTCGATGACCTTGGCGTGCTCCATGATCCTGTTGGCCCGCCTGTCGGCCTGGCCGACCAGGTCGATCAGCTTGCGCCAGTGGGGCATCATGCTCTTGAGGTGGGCGTGGCGCTCCTGGGTGGCGCCGCGGTACTCGTCCAGCGCCTGCTCCTGCGCCTTGATCAGCGATTGATGGATGTTCTCCAGGATCTTGGAGACCATGCCGTCGCCGGAGTCCGGGATCTGTGCCACGGCCTGGACGGCCTTGGTCCAGCCCGGCGGCTTCGGCGGCACCGCGACGCTGGCCTGCAGGTCCTCCTCGATCTGGGTGATCTGCTCCTGGATCTTGCGGTGCAGGCTCGGGCATTGGGACAAGTCCCGGTGAACCGAGGCCTCGAGTCTCTCGAACTCGCGCTCGATGTGGCGCTCCGCCTCTTCGCGGCCGGCGGCCAGAAGCACCTCCCGGTTGCGCAGCTGCAGGTGCTGCTCGGCGCGGATCATCGAGGCGGCGCCGAGGCGACAGACGTAGTTCAGCGCCCGGCCGAGATGAAGGATCGCGCGATGGCCGGGTTCGCGCGTGAAATAGAGCGCGAGGGTCGCGACCAGGGCGATCAGCAGCCAGAAAAGGAATGAATCGGGCATAAGGCTCAGGGTCTCCGTGAAACGCATTTTGGCCTCCTGCTGCTCCTCAGCGGATCTACGCCGGCGAAATACGGCCGGTCGGTCTGCGATCGAGGGGGCGCGTCGCCGTCAGCGGCGGCTATCATCTTTGTGAAGTGAATAACAGTCGGTAAAGGCGACGACTGATCACCGTTCTGATTCAGGAACTTATCAGCGGCCGTTCCAAGGCCCTGCAGTTGCCCATATTTAGGAACCGATCCCCGGAGAGGCCTGTGACATTTCCGTGACCACCTGTTAAGGAATCCTTAACGCGGCAGCGCGGGCCCTACCAGTAGGACAGGGCGGAGACGTAGAGCTCCGACAGGACCGGCCTGGTGATCTCCTTCGGCGCGTTGTCCAGGAGCCGCTTCTGCGGGAAGGAACCCTCGGTCAGGGCCGCCACGTCGGCCGCGCCGTAGCCGACGCCCCTCAGCCCGTTGGGCATCTCGGTCTTGCGCATCAGGCCGATGATCTCGCCGGCCAGGACCTCGCCGGCGTCTTCCGGCGTCGCCCCCCGGGTCTCGGCGCCCAGCAGCCGGGCGCCTTCGAGGTGCCGCTCGGGGCAGGCCTCGGCGGTGAAGCGGAAGACCGAGGGCGCGTTGACGATCACCGACATGCCGTGGGGCACGATCGGCAGTTCCGCGGGATAGCCCTCGGGCTGGAAGTCGCGGACCAGGCCCGAGACCGAATAGGACATGCCGTGGGGGGCGTGGCAGCCGGCGTTGCCGAAGGCGATGCCGGCCAGGGTCGAGGCCCACATGAGCTGCTCGCGGGCCTCGTCGTCGGCAGCGTCGTCGACCGCGCGCACCATGTACTCGCCGAGGATCCGCACCGCCTCGCGGCAGCCCAGGTCGCTCCAGGGGTTGGCGCCCTGGCTCATCGGCCGCAGCCGCGGCCGGGCCGGGGCGGCGCGCCGGGTGTAGGGCTGGGCGGTGTAGGATTCCAGGGCGTGGCTCAGGACGTCGAAGGCGCTGGCCGCGACCACGTTCTTGGGCAGGCTGCGCGTCGTGTCCGGGTCGATCAGCGCCATCGAGGGCCGCAGGCGGCGCGAGACGATCCCGGTCTTGGCCTTCATGGCCAGCAGGTCGAAGACCGCGATGCCGGTGCATTCGCTGCCGGTGCCGCTGGTCGTCGGGCAGGCGATGTGCGGCTTGAGGGGACCGGGGATCGCCTGGCCGCCGCCGATCGGCGCGTTGACGTAGGTGAGGAACTCGGCCGGGTGGGTCGAGTAGAGGTTGGCGGCCTTGGTGGTGTCGATCACCGAGCCGCCGCCCAGGGAGAGGAAGCCGTCGACCCCGGCCTCGCCGGCGAAGCGGCCGGCCTTCTGGAGGGACTCGTCCGTGGGCTCGACCTGGACCTCGTCGTAGACCACGACGTCCAGGCCCGCCGCCTCGAGCGCATCCTTGACGGTCGCCGCGTGCGCGAGCCCGGCGAGGCGCGGGTCGGTCATCAGGGCGATCCGCGAGATGCCCAGCGCGGCGGCGTGGTCGCCGGCCTCCTTGAGGACGCCCCGGCCGAAGGTGATCGCCGAGACGTCGACCGAGAAGGCCGCGTCGCCCCCTTCGCTCGGCGCGTAGTAGTGGCAGCAGCCCATCGGCGTCCTCCCGGCTCCGGCGTTCCTGGCTTCGGCGTTCCTGGCTTCGGGGGATTCTTGGCCGCCGCGGCGCCGCTGTCCAGCCCCCGTGAGGGGGAGCGCGGATCAGCCGCCGTAGACCCGTTCGACGAAGTCGCTCTTGGCCAGCATCTTGAGGAAGCTGTTGAAGCCCGGCGCCACGAAGATGGCGGCCTTACGGGACGTGCCGATGAAGGGCACCATCACGATCGGCAGGCCCAGGGTGATGGTGTCGAAGGCGTAGGCCTCGGCGCCGCCGTTGCCGCCGAAGGCGAAGAGTCCCGGGGCTTTCTCCTTCAGCTGGTACTTCTGGTTCCACTCGATCAGGTCTTCCAGGTGCCAGAGATCCAGGGTATTGGTCGCGATGCTGCCTTCGGCGCCGTTGGAGTGCATCAGGAAGGCCTTGTACTGGCCAGGCAGCGGGAAGGTCAGCTCGCGTTCGACGGCATCCAGCGCCGCCGGCTTTGCCGGCGGGCGGAGCTGAAGGTCTCCGAGCAGGCCTTCGATTTCCGGCGGTATCACGAGCTTACGGGTCTTTCGTCGGTCAGTGCAAGTCGGGCTCGAGGACACCCCGCCCGCAGCAAACCGGGCCATGGGGAGGCGAGCGCCGCTCAGGCTTACAGCCAATCCTTTCAATATTGCTTAAATCGGGCGCTTGGCAGTCGGACTGCTTGGCCGGGGCCGCCGTCAGAGTCCATTGAGGTTAACTATCTCCAGATCGCCTTGCCGCTGCCCGGCAGGCCGAGGTCGCCCCACATGCGGTCGACCTTGTCGACGACGTCGTCGGTCATGCGGATCTTCGTGCCCCAGTCGCGCTTGGTCTCCGGCGGCCACTTGTCGGTCGCGTCCAGGCCGATCTTGGAGCCCAGGCCGCTGTCGGGCGAGGCGAAGTCCAGGTAGTCGATCGGGGTGTTCTCGATCACGGTGATGTCGCGGGCCGGGTCCATGCGGGTCGAGACCGCCCAGATCACGTCCTTCCAGTCTCGCGCATCGATGTCGTCGTCCACCACGATGACCCACTTCGTGTACATGAACTGGCGCAGATAGGACCAGACGCCCAGCATCACCCGCTTGGCGTGGCCGGGATAGGCCTTCTTCATCGAGACCACCGCGACCCGGTAGCTGCAGCCCTCGGGCGGCAGCCAGAAGTCGCGGATCTCGGGGAACTGCTGCCGCAGCAGGGGCACGAAGACCTCGTTCAGGGCCTCGCCCAGGACCGAGGGCTCGTCCGGCGGCCGGCCGGTGAAGGTCGAGAGGTAGATCGGGGCGCGGCGCCGGGTGACGGCCTTGACGGTGAAGACCGGGAAGGGCTCGACCGCGTTGTAGTAGCCGGTGTGATCGCCGTAGGGGCCCTCGTCGCGATAGTCCTCCAGGCTGACCTCGCCCTCCAGGACGATCTCGGCCGTCGCCGGCACCTTCAGGGGCACGGTCTTGCAGTCGACCAGCTCGACCTTCCCGCCGCGCAGCAGGCCGGCGAAGTGGTATTCCGAAAGGGTGTCGGGGACCGGCGTCACCGCCGCGATGATGGTGCCGGGGTCGGCGCCGATCACGGCGGCGGCGGGCAGGGGCTCCGGCCGGCTCTGCTTCCAGCGGGCGTGGTGCTGGGCGCCGCCGCGATGCTTCAGCCAGCGCATCAGGGTCCGGTCGCGGCCGATCACCTGCATCCGGTAGATGCCGAGGTTGAAGCTGTCGCTCTTGTCGCCTTCGGGGTTCGGGCCCTGGGTCACGATCAGGGGCCAGGTGATCAGGGGCGCCGGCTCGCCCGGCCAGCAGGTCTGCACCGGCAGCGCCGAGAGGTCGATGTCGCCGCCCTGGAGGACGACCTCCTGGCAGGGCGCCCGCGACACGGTCTTGGGGCGCATGGCCAGGACCTGCTTCAGCAGCGGCCACTTTTCCCAGGCCTCGCGCAGGCCGCCCGGCGGCTCCGGCTGGCGCAGGAAGGCCAGGGTCTCGCCGACCTCGCGCAACTGGGCCGGTTCCCGGTCCATGCCCCAGGCGACCCGCTCCACCGTGCCGAAGAGGTTGGCCAGGACCGGCATGTCGTAGGCCTTGCCGCCCTCTTCCACGACGTTCTCGAAGAGCACGGCGGGGCCGCCCTCGGCCAGCAGCCGGGTCTGGATCTCGGTCATCTCCAGCACCGGCGAGACCGGCGCCGTGACCCGGACCAGCCGACCGTCGCGTTCCAGGCGTTCGATGAAGTCGCGGAGTGAGGCGTAAGGCATGGAGGCGGCTCGCAGATCTGGTTGGCTCCATGATACCAAGGAGCGCTGATAATGACCCATTCGATGGCGCGCGGCGGCCCGCCGGGTCGGCGAGGAGCGCCGGGACGCCCGCGGCGGGGCCGTCGAGGTCTTTCCCGCCGAGGGTGCCCGCAAGCCCTGCCGTCACTGCCTGGAGGACATCGGCCCGCGCCGGTGCCGGGACCCGACAGCGAGATCGGGCCGATCTTCGTGGGCAGCGAGGCCTGTTCTTCGTCACCAGACCTCAGATCCGTGCCAAGGCCTGCTCCAGGTCGGCGATGAGGTCGGCGGTTTCCTCGATGCCGATGGAGAGGCGCAGGAGATTCTCGGCGACGATGGAGTGGGCCCCCTCGACGCTGGCCCGGTGCTCGATCAGGCTCTCGACGCCGCCGAGCGAGGTCGCCGGGACGAAGAGCCGGGTCGCGCTCGCCACGGCCCGGGCCTCGGCCGCGCCGCCCTTGACCGTGATCGAGAGCATGCCGCCGAAGCCCCCGGTCATCTGCCGGCGGGCGACGGCGTGGCCCGGATGGCTTTCCAGGCCGGGGTACAGCACCGCCGCCAGCTTGGGATGGCCTTCGAAGTGGCGGGCGATCTCCAGCGCGCTGCGCGAGGCCTGGTCGAAGCGCAGGCCCAGGGTGCGCAGCCCGCGCAGCAGCAGCCAGGCCTCGAAGGCCCCCAGCATGCCGCCGGTCAGGTTGCGGACCAGCTTGACCTCCTCCCAGCGGGCCCCGGCCTCGGCCGCGACCAGCACCCCGGCGGTCACGTCGCTGTGGCCGTTGAGGTACTTGGTCGCCGAGTGGAAGACGAAGTCGGCGCCGAGCGCGATGGGCCGGGTGGTGACCGGCGGCGCCACGGTCGCGTCGACGCCCAGCAGCGCGCCGGCCCGGTGCGCGGCCTCGGCGGCGGCGGCGATGTCGACGACCTCCCAGTTCGGGTTGGTGGCGACCTCGATCCAGACGATGTCGGTCTCGCCGGGCCGGACCGCCGCTGCCAGGGCGGCGGGGTCCGAGGCGTCGAAGAAGTCGAGGCCGATGCCGCGGCGCGCCGAGATGCGGTGCAGCCAGTCCTGGGCGGCGTGGTACATGACCCGCGGCGCGACGATGTGGCGGCCGCCGTCGACGGTCTCGAAGAGGGTCGTCACCGCGGCCATGCCGGAGCCGAAGAGCCGGGCCTCGGCGCCGCCCTCCAGCGCCGCGAAGAGTCGCTCGGCGAGGTCGTCGCCCGGGCTCCGGGTCCGGCCGTAGATGTAGTCGCCGAGCAGCTCGTGGTCGGGCCCGCGGGCGAAGGTCGTGGCCGGCTGGATCGGCGGGGTCGGGGCGCCCGTCGCCGGATCCAGGTAGTGGTCGATCTGCGCCAGGATCGATTTCGGCGACAGGTCCCGGTCGTCGCTCGGCATGCCCGCTCTCCCTCAAGCGTCGATTTCGGGGCCTCCAGCAGGGTCCCGGGCAGCGATTGCCGGAGCCGGGCGACGGAGTCAAGCGGCGGCGCGCCGCGGTTCAGCCCTGGGCGGTCGCGGTCTCCGGCTCGACCTTGAGGATCGTGCCCTCGACCCCGGTGACCCGGACCCTGGTGCCGGCCGGCAGGTCCTCGCCCTCGATCTTCCAGCGGCTGTCGTCGACCCTAACCACGCCCGTGCCGTTGGTGATGCCGTCCTCGAGGGTGAAGACCCGGCCGACATACTGCTCGCCGCGCCGGTTGAGGGTCGGCTGGTCGCTCTCCGTCGGGTTGCGCTTGTGGTAGTACCGCCAGCCCGCGATCGAGCCCACCGTCAGCACGGCGAAGGTCAGGAACTGCGCCTGCCAGGAGATCTCCGGCACGGCCAGCAGCACCGCGCCCACGACGCCGGCCGAGATCCCCATCCACAGGAAGACGGCGCCGGGGGCGAAGACCTCGATGATCACCAGCGCGACGCCGGCGATCCACCAGTGCCAGAACTCGATCTGCTCCAGCGGGCTCATTGCGCGGCCCCTCCGCTCGGCGGCACGCTGCCGGCCTCCGGCGATACGGGCCCGCGCGGGCGCGGCGGACGGGTGCCGTTGCCCCCGCCGCCCTCGCCGCCGTTGAAGGCGTCGCGGGCGATGTCGGCGATGCCGCCGATGGCGCCGATCACCCCGGTCGCCTCCATCGGCAGGAAGAAGGTCTTCTGGTTCGGCGAGGTGGCGAACTGGGCCAGGGCGTCGACGTAGCGCTGGGCGACGAAGTAGTTGATCGCCTGGACATCGCCGCGGGCGATGGCCTCGGAGACCATGGTGGTCGCCTTGGCCTCGGCTTCGGCCTCGCGCTCGCGCGCCTCGGCGTCGCGGAAGGCGGCCTCGCGCCGGCCCTCGGCGGCCAGGATCTCGGCCTGCTTCTGGCCCTCGGCGCGCAGAATCTGGGCCTGACGTTCACCCTCGGCCTGGAGGATGTCGGCGCGCTTGTCGCGCTCCGCCTTCATCTGCCGGGCCATGGCGTCGACAAGGTCGGCCGGCGGGGTGATGTCCTTGATCTCGATCCGGGTCACCTTGATGCCCCAGGGCTCGGTCGCGTCGTCGACGATGGACAGTAGCCGGGCGTTGATCTGATCGCGCTCCGAGAGCAGCTCGTCCAGGTCCATGGAGCCCATGACCGTGCGGATATTGGTGATGGCGAGGTTGAGGATCGCCCGCTCCAGGTTGCGCACCTCGTAGGCCGCTTTCGCGGCGTCCAGGACCTGGAAGAAGACCACGCCGTCGACCTGGACTACGGCGTTGTCCTTGGAAATGACCTCCTGGGAGGGCACGTCGAGCACCGTCTCCATCATGTTCATTTGGGCGCCGACGCGGTCGATGACCGGCACGATCAGGTGCAGGCCGGGCCTGAGCGTCCGGGTGTAGCGGCCGAAGCGCTCGACCGTGTACTCGTAGCCTTGGGCCACCGATTTGACGCCCATGGCGACGATGACGACCGCCAGGAAGAGGAAGACGATGACGAAGATGCTGAAGGCATCGAGGGCGAAGTCCATTCTGGGATCTCCGGGAGGCAAGGGCAGGAAGACGGCCCTGCGCGGTTAAGGGAGTTCTGGCGGTAGTTATAGTCCAGTTCCTAAGGATTTCCTAAGTTGCAGAGGGCCGGGTCAGCCACCGCCCGCGTCGCCCTGGCGGACGACCAGGCGCCGGATCCGCCGCACGCCGAACCAGACCAGGCCGGCGACGATGGGGATCGCGACCCCAGGCGCGACGTCGGCGTCCAGGGGCAGGCCCGACACGTCGAGGGCCTTGGCGCCGTAGGCCACCAGTCCGACGACGTAGTAGGTGATCGCGGCCACCGACAGGCCCTCGACCGTCTCCTGCAGGCGGAGCTGCAGCCGGGCGCGGCGGTCCATGCGCGCCAGGACGTCCTGGTTCTGCGCCTCCAGCTCGATCTCGACGCGGGTCCGCAGAAGCTGGCCGGCCCGGGTCAGGCGCCGCGACAGCCGGTCGATGCGGTCGCCGGTCGCCTCGCAGGTGCGCATCGCGGGGCTGAGCCGGCGGTCCATGAACTCGCCGAAGGTCTGGAGCCCTTCGAGGCGCTCCTCGCGCAGTTCCTCGATCCGCCTCAGGACCAGGGCGTGATATGCCTTGGCCGCGGAGAAACGGTAGCCGCTGACCGAGGCGGTCCGTTCGATCTCGCCCGACAGCGCCGTGAGGTCGCCCAGCAGCTTGCGCTGCTGCTCCAGGTCGCCGACCTCGGGCATCAGGCGGGTGACCTCGAGCAGGCGGCGGCCGGCGTCGGTGAGCTGCGGGCCGAGGCGCCGGGCCACCGGCAGGGCGAGCAGGGACATCATCCGGTAGGTGTCGATCTCCAGCAGCCGTTGCAGCAGGCGGCCGGTCTGCCGCGGACGCAGGCTCCGGTCCTTGATCAGCAGCCGGCCGAAACCGTTCGGCCCGATGGTGAAGTCCATCCAGGCGGCCGCCGTGCCGCCGACCGCCGCGGCGCCGCAGAAAGCGTCGTGCCCGAAGAAGGCCAGCAGCTCCTCGTAGGAGGGCTCCGGCGCCTCCGGGCCCAGGACCTCGACCCGGAGCGCGACGATGACCTCGCCCGGCAGGCCCTCGAGCCAGGCCAGCGGGACCCGTTCGGTCGCGAGCTTGGTGAAGGGCACGGCCTCCGGGTCGTCGGTCGCGTAGAAGGTGTAGGTGGAGAACTCGGTGTGGCGCTCCCACTTCAGCCGAAAGGCGCCGAAGTCGAGCAGCAGGTGGATGTCGTGATCCTGCGGCGGGGCGACCCCGAAGTCGGCGCAGAGCCGGGCCAGGTGCCGGCGGTCCTCGGCCCCGCCCTCCTCGCCGGTCAGCAAGGCCAGGTGCAGCGCGCGCAGCGGCGCGACCAGCTTGGCGTAGGGCCGGGCGTGGACCTCGTCGTTCAGGCTCCGTCGCAGCGGGTGATCTTTCATGCCGGGACCCTCTCCCCCTCTGTTCCCCCTTTTGGGCCCTGCCCGGCCGCGTAACGCGCACGGGCGGCCGAGGGAGATCCCCCATCCGCCGACGCGCCGGCTGGCTTTGCCGCGGGCCGGGCCCATATGTAGAACTATAGTGGCCGGGATTCGCAACCGGCTCGACCGTTCACGGCGCCGGTCTCTCGCGCCCGCCGCTGCTCAAAGGAAGGCCCCGATGAGTCATCTCGCGACCACCGACGATCTCTTCTTTACCCGCGCCGGCCTCGACCGCGCCCGCCTCGAGACCATCGTCGACGAGGCCCTGGACGGCGCCGACGACGGCGAGCTCTTCCTGGAGTACCGGCAGTCCGAGGCCCTGTCGCTGGACGACGGACGGATCAAGTCGGCCAGCTTCGACACCATGCAGGGCTTCGGCCTCAGGGCGGTCGCGGGCGAGGCGGCGGGCTACGCCCATGCCAGCGAGCTCTCCGAGGCCGCGGTGCGCCGCGCCGCCGAGACGGTGCGCGCGGTCCACGCCGGCCGGGGTGGCACCCTGGACGGCGGCCCCCAGGGGACCAACCGCCTGCTCTATGCCGACGACAATCCGCTCGGCGACCTCGACCACGAGGCCAAGGTGAAGCTGCTGAGCGAGATCGACGCCTATGCCCGTGGCAAGGACCCGCGGGTCAAGCAGGTCATGGCCTCTCTGGCCGGCGAGTGGCAGGCGGTGCAGATCCTGCGCCCGGGCGGCCGGCGCCTGGCCGACGTGCGGCCGCTGGTCCGGCTCAACGTCAACGTCGTGGCCGGCGAGGGCGAGCGCATGGAAAGCGGCAGCTACGGCGGCGGCGGCCGGATCGCCTTCACCACCCTGGTCGAGCCGGACTACTGGCGCGCGGCGGTCGACGAGGCCCTGCGCCAGGCCCTGGTGAACCTGGAGTCGGTGCCGGCGCCGGCCGGCGAGATGCCGGTGGTGCTCGGCCCGGGCTGGCCCGGGGTCATGCTGCACGAGGCGGTCGGCCACGGCCTGGAGGGCGACTTCAACCGCAAGAAGACCTCGACCTTCTCGGGCCGCATCGGCGAGCAGGTGGCGTCCAAGGGCGTGACCGTGGTCGACGACGGCACGATCGCCGACCGGCGCGGCTCGCTCACCATCGACGACGAGGGCACGCCCAGCGAGTACACGGTGCTGATCGAGGACGGCGTGCTGGTCGGCTACATGCAGGACCGGCAGAACGCCCGACTCATGGGCATGAAGCCGACCGGCAACGGCCGGCGCCAGAGCTACGGCCACATCCCCATGCCGCGCATGACCAACACCTACATGCTGGCCGGCCCGCACGACCCGCAGGAGATCCTGGGCTCGGTCAAGAAGGGACTCTACGCCGTGAACTTCGGCGGCGGCCAGGTCGACATCACCTCGGGCAAGTTCGTCTTCTCCTGCACCGAGGCCTACATCATCGAGGACGGCAAGCTGGGCCCCTCGGTCAAGGGCGCGACCCTGATCGGCAACGGCCCCGACGCCATGACCAAGGTCCGCATGGTCGGCAACGACATGAAGCTGGACAGCGGCATCGGCACCTGCGGCAAGGACGGCCAGGGCGTCCCGGTCGGCGTCGGCCAGCCGACCATGCTGCTGGAGGG
>JAKSBE010000268.1 GCA_022361275.1 Kiloniellales bacterium | reverse complement strand
CTTCTCCGCCTCCTCCAGCATGTGCAGGTGGGCCTTGAGCTGCTTCTCGGTCTCCCAGCAGGTGCCGTAGACCCGCTGGAGCTGCTCGTTCCTGGCGTCGCCGCGCCAATAGGCGCCGGAGACCCGCATCAGCTTGAAGGCGTGGCCCAGCTTGCCGGTCGAGGGCAGGTGCGGCCCGAGGCACAGGTCGAGCCAGTCGCCCTGGCGGTAGATCGAGATCTCCTCGCCCGCCGGCAGGGTCGCGATATGCTCCGCCTTGTACTTCTCGCCGATGTCCTCGAAGTGGCGGATCGCGTGGTGCCGGTCCCAGACCTCGCGCCGGATCGCCTCGTTGCGATCGACGATCTCGTGCATCCGCGCCTCGATCCGCTCCAGATCCTCGGGCGTGAAGGGGTCGGCGCGGGCGAAGTCGTAGTAGAAGCCGTCCTCGGTCGCCGGTCCGAAGGTGACCTGGGTGTCGGGGTAGAGTTCCTGCACCGCCTCGGCCAGCACGTGGGCGCAGTCGTGACGCAGCAGCGGCAGCGCCTCGGGATGGCCGCGGGTGATGATCTCGACCCGGGCGTCCCGGTCGATCTCGCGCTCGAGGTCGCGCAGCGCGCCGTCGACCGCCACCGCCAGGGCGTCCTTGGCCAGGCGCGGGCCGATGCTCGCGGCGACGTCGGCGCCGGTGACCGGGCCGTCGAAATCGCGCCGGCTGCCGTCCGGCAGGGTGATGGTGACCTTTTCCTTGACTCTGGCGTCCGCCATGGATCTCGCTCCTGAAGCGCGCGAACTCTAGAAGCTCATCCTAGGCTGTCAAGAAATCTGCAGTGGTCAACTTGCCGCCGCCGCCATCGCCTGACGCAGGATCTCGTCATAGAGAGCCAGAGTCTGCGCGCACATCTCGTCGCGGGAGAAATGCCGCCGGGTGAAGGCGATCGCCTCCTCGGCCAGGCGTTCGCGCTGCTCTTCCGTCAGGTCCAGCGCCCGGCGGATCGCCGAGGCCAGGCCGGCGGCGTCGTTCGGCGGGGCGAGGAAGGCGGTGTGCCCGGCGATCACCTGCTCGCCGGCCCCGCCGTGATCGACGGTGACCACGGGACGGCCCATGGCCTGGGCCTCGCTGATCGTGCGCACGAAGGACTGCGGCTCGCTGCCGGCCGCGACCACCACGTTGGCGACCTTGTAGGCCGCCGGCATGTCGTCGCAGTGGTCCAGGACCACGCAGCGGTGGGCCAGCTCGTGACGCTGGATCAGCTCGTCGAGCTCGCGGCGATAGTTGCCCCGGCCGGCCTCCGCGCCGACCAGAAGGCAGACGAAGTCGAGATCGCCGAGCCGGGCGACCGCCTCGAGCAGCAGGGCTTGGCCCTTGCGGCGCTCCAGCCGCGCCGGCAGCATCACCACCGGCTGCCCGTCGGGCAGGCGCCAGTCGTTGACCCGCTTGATCAGGCGCTCGTTGGACACGGCCTCCGGGCTGAAGGACCTGAGGTCGACGCCGCGGCGGATCAGGCGCAGGCGCGTCGGATCGACGCCGTGGTTCTCGCGCAGATAGTCGGCGATGAACTGGGAGGTCGCGATCACCCGCTCGCCGCGGACCAGCACCGCATTGTAGCGCCGCTGCAGGATGTTGCCGTCGGGATAGACGGCATGGACCGAGGTGACGAAGTGCCGGCCGCTGCGCTGCGCCGCGGTCAGGGCGCTCCAGCCGGGCGCGCGGGCCCGGGCGTGGACGATCTCGACCTGATGCCGCTCGATGACGTCGATCAGCCGCTGGATGTTGCTGTAGATCGAGGCCGGGTTGCGGCTGGCCAGGGGGACCGACTCGTGGATCGCGCCGGCCCGCGTCAGGCGATGTTCCAGCGGCCCTCCGGCCGAGGCGACCACGGCGGTGCAGCCCGCGGCGGTCAGCGCCTCGGCGATGTCGACCGCCGAGCGCTGCAGCCCGCCGTCCTGCAGGTCAGGGACGACCTGTAGCACGACCGGGCGGATCGCTTCCGGCGGCAGCATCCCGGTGCTACCTTGCATCTCCATCATTCGCGTCTTAATCCCGGATACCCGTGACGTGCCTACCGAACGACCGCCCCCGGATCGCCTCGCCCGTCCGCAAGGCGAGTCTCTTGCCTACCACAGCACGGCCGGTCGCGCACCCGGGATCATCTTCCTGGGCGGCTTCCTGTCGGACATGACCGGGACCAAGGCCTTGACCCTGGAGGCCTATGCCCGGACGCAGGGCCGCGCTTTCCTGCGCTTCGACTATCAGGGCCACGGCGAGTCCTCCGGCCGTTTCGAGGACGGCACCATCGGCCGCTGGGCCGAGGACGCGATCACGGCGATCGACGAATTGACCGAGGGACCGCAGATCCTGGCCGGCTCCTCCATGGGCGGCTGGATCATGCTGCTGGCGGCCCTGGCCCGGCCGCAGCGGGTCGCGGGCCTGCTCGGCATCGCGGCGGCGCCGGACTTCACCGAGGACCTGATGTGGCAACGCTTTCCGGAAGAGATCAAGGCCGAGATCGAAACTCAAGGTGTCCACTACGCGCCCTCAGACTACGCCGAGACCCCTTACCCCTTGACTAAGCGATTGATCGAGGAGGGCCGCCGGCACCTGCTGCTGCGCGCGGCGATCCCGCTGACCTGCCCGGTCCGCCTGCTGCACGGCATGCGGGACCCGGACGTGCCCTGGGAGACGGCGCTGCGCCTGGCCGACAAGCTGGACTCCCGCGACGTCGAGGTCACCCTGGTCAAGGACGGCGACCACCGGCTGTCCGAACCCGCCGACCTGCGGCGCCTGGAGGCGACGCTGGACCGCCTGCTGGCCGAGGTGGACGAAGGCTGAACCCGGACCTCAGGCGTGGCCGACCCGGAGGTCGCTGCCGTCCCGATCCGCGGCCCCGCAGCCGCAGATCACGTCCTCTTCTGTCTTGAACAACAGATAAGCACTCGCACCACCCCGGTGCAGCGGGAGAGGCGAAGACGCCCAGGGCAGCGGCCTCCCCCTGCGGTTCGCGCACCGTGCGGGCTCAGGATTCGGCCAGCAGGGCCTTCAGGCCGGTCCTGTAGTCGGGATAGGCCAGGGAGACGCCGAGCTCGGCCTTGATCCTGGCGTTGGAGACCCGCTTGTTGTCGCGGTAGAAGCTGCGCGCCATCTCGGACAGCTCGGCAGCCTCGAAGGGCACCAGCGGCGGCGGCTCGACCCCCAAGAGCGCGCAGGCGTGGGCGATGACCGCCTCGGGCGGTGCCGGGTCGTCGTCGCAGAGGTTGTAGGCGCGGCCCGGGTTCGGCGCGGCGATCGAGGCCTCCAGCACGCTGGCGATGTCCGCGACGTGGATCCGGCTGAAGACCTGCCCCGGCTTGTCGATCCGCTGGGCCCGGCCGCGCCGCACGGTCTCCAGCGCGTTGCGGCCCGGACCGTAGATTCCGGCCAGGCGAAAGATGTGGACCGGCAGACCGTGCGCCCGCCAGAGCGCCAGCCAGCCGTTCTCCGCCGCCAGCCGCCGTTCCCCGCGCGGTCCGGTCGGCTCCAGCGCCGAATCCTCGTCGACCCAGGCGCCGCCGCGGTCGCCGTAGACGCCCGTGGTCGAGAGATAGCCGAGCCATTCGATGCCCTCGCAGGCCAGGATGTCGGCGGCATGCTGGTCCAGGATCGGATCGCCCCGGGCGTCCGGCGGCGCCGAGATCAGGACGTGAGTCGCGCCGGCCAGCGCCGCCGCCGGGTCGTCGAGGGGCCGGTCACGGTCGAGAAGAAAGGCCTCGGCCCCTTCGGCGGCCAGCGCCGGGAGCTTGTCGGGCTTGCGCGTGGTCCCGGCGACGGCCCAGTCCCGCGCTGAAAGCCGGGCCGCCAAAACGCTGGCGCTGAAGCCGTAACCGAAGCAGAATAGCCGCCGTTTCATCTTGGGTCTTGACACTCCTCGCCCCGGTCCGGCGCCGAGCCACGCCGACCGGCGCTGCGACTCTAGGGACCGGCATGTTCCCGAACAAGCGCCTTCAACGCCGCGCCGTGCCGACCGCGATCCGGACCGCGCTCCTGGCGCTCCCGCTGCTCCTGGCCGCGGCCGACGCCCGTGCCGACGAGGCGGCCGAGGCCCAGGCCTATCGCGACTGCATCGCCCTGGCCCAGAAGGACCCGGCGGCCGCCTACGAGCAGGCCTCGGCCTGGGGCTCGCAGGGCGGCGGCGACCCGGCGCGGCACTGCGGCGCGGTCGCGCTGATCCAGCTCGGCCACTTCGAGGAGGCGGGCCGCCGCCTGGAAGACCTGGCGCAAACCATGAAGACCGAGGAGCTGCGCCTGCGCATCGAGGCCCTGGCCCAGGCCGCCCAGGCCTGGGCGCTGGCCGGCAAGGAAGAGCGCGCCTTCGCGGCCCAGACCGCGGCCCTGAAGCTGGCGCCGGACAACCTGGAACTGCTGATCGACCGTTCCATCGTCCTGGCCACGGCGAAGAACTACCGCGCCGCGCTGCTCGACCTCGACCGGGCCTATAAGCTGGCCCCCCAGCGTCCCGACGTCCTGGTCTTCCGGGCCACGGTCCACCGCTACCTGGACTCCTCCGAGGCCGCCCTGCGCGACATCCAGTCGGCGATCCGGCTCGACCCCAACCTGCCGGAAGCCTATCTGGAGCGCGGCATCCTCAAGCGCCTGCAGGGCGACCGCAACGGCGCCCGGCGGGACTGGGTGAAGGTCCTGGAGTTGGGCTCCGACAGCCCGGCGGCGGACGCGGCCCGGGTGAACCTGGAACTGCTCGACGTCGACCCCAACGCGGCCAGCGGGCCACTGCCGCGCAAGGTCAACATTCCGCAGGACCGGCCGGCCCCTTTGGTCACCTCGGTACCGGCCGCCGAGCCTGCGCAGCCGCCGGCCAAGCCGGCGCTGCCCGAGCTGCCCCGCCTCGGCGGGCCCAAGCGGGCGGAGCCGGAGTAGCAGCCCGCCCGCCGGCGCTCAGAAATCCAGGTCGGCGTAGTGCGCCGGCGGCGGCCGGCCGGCGATGTAGTCCTGCAGCAGGGGCTGGACCGAGGGCCGCGACTTGACCCGGGCGTACCAGTCCTTGGCGCCTTCGTGCTTGTCCCAGGGCACGTCGCCCAGGTAGTCGACGGCGGAAAGATGCGCCGCCGCCGCGATATCGGCCAGGGAGAAATCGTCGCCGCCCAGCCAGCGCCGGCGGTCGCTGAGCCAGGCGATGTAGTCCAGGTGATAGCGAATGTTGTGCAGGCCGGCCCGGATCCGCGCCGGATCCGGGTTGCCGAGGCCGAGGAAGGACTTCATCAGTTTCTCGTCGACCAGGTTGACCGTCACCTCGCGGGCGAACTTGACGTCGAACCACTGTGCCAGGCGGCGGGTCTCGGCCCGTTCGACCGGACCGCGCGGCAGCAGGGGCGGATCGGGGCAGACCTCTTCCAGGTACTCGGTGATCACCCAGCCGTCGGCCAGGACCACCCCGTCCTCCGCCTGCAGCACCGGGACCTCTCCGGCCGGGTTCAGACGCAGGAAGGATTCCCGGCGTTCCCAGATCTTCTCGACCCGCATGTCGAAGGCGAGGCCCTTCTCGGCCAACAGGATGCGGATCTTGCGGCAGGCGGGGTCGAGCCAGAGATGATAGAGCGTCAGCATGTCAGCCCAGACGTTTGATCGTCCAGACTATCGCGACCGCGCCGGACAAAGGAAAGGGGGAATCACACAGCGCCGGCCCGGTATTCCTGCTCCAGGATCGACATCAGGACCAGCGACACGAATCCGTCGGCGCGCAGGGCGCCGTCCCGCAAGGTGCCCTCCTCGACGAAGCCGAGGCCGCGGTAGGCCGCCCGGGCCCTGGCGTTGTCGGCGTAGACGCCGAGCCAGAACCGGTGCGCGCCGAGCTCGTCGAAGACCAGGCGGGTGACCGCGCGCAGCAGGGCGCTGCCTTGTCCCCGTCCCGGCGTCGCGACGGCCACGCGCTGCAGCTTGACGGTGCGCTCCGGCTGGCTCAAGCCGCACAGGATGGCGAAGCCGCAGGCCCCGGCCCTTTCGTCCTCGCAGATCAGATAGCGAAGGTCGGGGTCCTTCAGGCTCGCCAGGTGCCGGTCCCGCGGCCAGCGGTAGACCAGGTTCAGATACTCCGGCCGGTTCTCCAGCTCGGTGATGAAGTCGAGGTCCCCGGCCTTCGCTTCGCGCAGTTTCAAAGCCCTTGCCCCGTCGAACGATGCCTGTAGGCGCAGTTTTATCTATTTCATATGATGATACCAAGGAGCGCGGGGTTGCTCTAGAGCAGCCCGCGTTCATTCGAACGCGGATAAGCTGCTCTAACTCTATGGAATAGATCAAATTATATGCGTTTAATTGAGTCCAATTAAACGCTGTTTGATCTAGGCCCGCTTCCTGGCCTCGGCGTCCCGGGTCACCGGGTGCTCGAGGCGCTCGATCATTTCCTTGGGCACGATCTGCCAGAACTTGGCGCGCTCCAGCCGCCAGTCGACCAGCAGCCGTTCGGCGAAGCGGGACTGGGTCTCCTGCACGTGCCTGGCGAGCAGGCCCTTGACCACGGCCTCCCAATGCTCGGTCTCGATGCGCTGGTGGACCGCCGAATCCGGATTGATGCGTCCGGGCAGCAGCTCCTCCGGATCGTAGACGAAGGCCATGCCGCCGGTCATGCCGGCTGCGAAGTTGGAGCCGACCGCGCCGAGGATCACCGCGGTGCCGCCGGTCATGTACTCGCAGCCGTTCGAGCCGCAGCCCTCGACCACGGTCTCGGCGCCCGAGTTGCGCACCGCGAAGCGCTCGCCGGCCTGGCCGGCGGCGAAGAGCTGCCCGGCGGTGGCGCCGTAGAGCACGGTGTTGCCGATGATGACGTTGTCCTGGCTCTGCAGCGGGCTGGCGATGAAGGGGCGGACCACGATGGTACCGCCGGACAGCCCCTTGCCGACGTAGTCGTTGGCGTCGCCGAAGACCTCGACCTTCAGGCCCTGGACCGCGAAAGCGCCCAGCGACTGCCCGGCCGAGCCGCGCAGCCGGACCGTGACGTGCCCGGGCTTGAGGCCGGTCATGCCGAACCTGCGCGTGATCTCCGACGACAGGCGGGTACCGATCGCCCGGTAGGTGTTCCGGGCGTTGTACTGCAGCTGCATCTTCTCGCCGACGTCGAAGAGCGCCTGGGCGTCCCGGATCATCTGGGCGTCCAGGGTTTCGTCGACCTCGTTGCGGCCCTTGACCGTGCAGAACACCGGGTTGTCGCCGGGATCGGCCTTGGCCAGGATCGGGTTGAGGTCGAGGTCGTCGAGATGCGCCGCGCCGCGGCTGACCTGGCGCAGCAGGTCGGTGCGGCCGATCACCTCGTCCAGGCTGCGCGCGCCCAGCGCGGCCAGGATCTCGCGCACCTCCTCGGCCATGAAGGAGAAGAGGTTGACCACCTTCTCGGCGGTGCCGGTGAACTTCTGGCGCAGCGCCGGGTCCTGGGTGCAGACCCCGACCGGGCAGGTGTTGGAGTGGCACTGGCGCACCATGATGCAGCCCATGGCGATCAGCGAGGCGGTGCCGACGCCGTATTCCTCGGCGCCCAGCATGGCCGCGATCACGACGTCACGGCCGGTCTTGATGCCGCCGTCGGTGCGCAGCCGCACCCGGTGGCGCAGGCGGTTCAGGGTCAGCACCTGGTGGACCTCGGCCAGGCCCATTTCCCAGGGCACGCCGGCGAACTTGATCGAGGTCTGCGGGCTGGCGCCGGTGCCGCCGGAATGACCGGAGACGAGGATCACGTCGGCCTTGGCCTTGGCGACGCCGGCGGCGATGGTCCCGATGCCCGAGCGGGCGACCAGCTTGACGCAGACCTGGGCCTTGGGGTTGATCTGCTTGAGGTCGTAGATCAGCTGCGCCAGGTCCTCGATCGAGTAGATGTCGTGGTGCGGCGGCGGCGAGATCAGCATCACCCCCGGCGTCGAATGGCGCAGCTTGGCGATCATCTCGGTGACCTTGAAGCCGGGCAACTGGCCGCCTTCGCCCGGCTTGGCGCCCTGGGCGACCTTGATCTCGATCTCGCGGCAGTTGTT
>JAKSBE010000450.1 GCA_022361275.1 Kiloniellales bacterium | reverse complement strand
TGTTGATCCGCCGGATCACCGCAAAGATCTGCTTGACGATCATCGGCGCCAGGCCGAGCGAGGGCTCGTCCAGCAGCAGCAGCCGCGGCCGCCCCATCAGGGCGCGGGCGATGGCCAGCATCTGCTGCTCGCCGCCGGACAGGGTGCCGCCGCGCTGACTGCGCCGCTGCTCCAGGATCGGAAACAGCTTGAAGACCTGGGCCAGGTCTTCGTCGAAGTGGTCGCCGCCGGCGGTGATGGCGCCCATCTGCAGGTTCTCCAGCACGGTCATGCGCGGGAAGATCCGCCGCCCCTCCGGCGACTGCGCGATGCCCATGTGGACGATCTCATAGGTCGGCTTCCGGGTGATCTCCCGGCCCTCGAAGACGATCCGGCCGCTCGCCGCGCGGGGATTGCCGCAGATGGTCATCAGCAGGGTCGTCTTGCCGGCGCCGTTGGCCCCGATCAGGGTCACGATCTCGCCCTGGCGGACCTCGACGTCCACGCCCTTCAGGGCCTGGATGTTGCCGTAGTAGGTCTGGACGCCGGACACCGTGAGCATCGCGGTCATGGCTGCATCTCCGGGCTCAGATCGGCCACCACCTCGGCCGGCAGCTCCTCGTCCTCCTCCTCGCCCAGATAGGCGCGGATCACCGCGGGATCGCTGCGCACCGCCTCGGGCGTGCCGTCGGAGATCTTGCGGCCGTAGTCCAGCACGATGATGTGATCGGAAATCTCCATGACCACGCTCATGTCGTGCTCGATCAGGAGGACGCCGATGTCGTGCTTGTCGCGGATGTAGATCAGCAGCTCGTTGAGCGCGTGGGACTCCCGCGGGTTCAGGCCGGCCGCCGGCTCGTCCAGGCAGAGCAGCACCGGCTCGGTGCACATCGCCCGGGCGATCTCCAGGCGGCGCTGGTCGCCGTAGGGCAGGTTGCCGGCGTCGGTGTCCGCCAGGTGCGTCAGGTTGATATGGTCCAGCCAGTAGCGCGCCAGCTCGACGGCGTCCTGCTCCGCCCGGCTGTACCGCTTGAAGCCGAGCAGGCCGAGCACCGAGAAGCCCGAGGCGCGCATCAGCTTGTTGTGCTGGGCGACGATCAGGTTCTCCAGAACCGTCATCTTGGGAAACAGCCGGATGTTCTGGAAGGTTCGGGCCACGCTCGCGACCTGGGCGATGCGGTAGCCCTCCATCCGCTCGAGCAGGTATTCGCCCTTGGGATGCGTCAGGGCGAGGCGCCCCACGGTCGGCTTGTAGAAGCCGGTCAGGCAGTTGAAGACCGTGGTCTTGCCCGCACCGTTGGGGCCGATGATCGCGGTGATCTCGCGGTTCCGCGCCTCGAAGGACACGTCGTCGATGGCGACCAGGCCGCCGAAGCGCATGGTCAGGTGCTCGACCTTCAGCAGCGGCCGGCCGGAGGACGCGGCGGCGGACAGCGTGTCGTTCATCGGCCCCGCCCTCCCCCGCCCGGCGGCCCGCCGCCACCGCCGTCCCCGGCGCCCAGCCGGATGGTCGGCTCGCGATGGGCCAGGAGGCCGGACGGCCGCCACAGCATGATCAGGACCATGGCCGCGCCGAAGGCGAGCATGCGGTACTGCTGCAGCTCGCGGAAGAACTCGGGCAGGCCGATCAGGATGATCGCCGCGACCACCACGCCGAGCTGGCTGCCGAAGCCGCCC
This sequence comes from Kiloniellales bacterium, assembly GCA_022361275.1. GTDB lineage: Bacteria > Pseudomonadota > Alphaproteobacteria > Kiloniellales > JAKSBE01 > JAKSBE01. Next base: position 28,668 of record JAKSBE010000450.1, on the reverse strand, counting down.
AGGACGACGATCGCGAGGATCACCGCCGATTCGATGAAGGTGAAGCTCTCGGGGCTGATGAAGCCCTGGCGGGTCGCGAAGAAGGAGCCGGCGAAGCCACCGAACATGGCACCGATGCCGAAGGCCGTGAGCTTGGTGTTGCGCGGGTTGATGCCCAGCGAGCGGCAGGCGATCTCGTCCTCGCGCAGGGCCTCCCAGGCGCGGCCGACCGGCAGCTTGCGGATCCGCATGGTGAAGAAGTTGACCACCAGCGCCAGCGCCAGGATCAGGTAGAAGAGGAAGATGATCCGGTGGATCGGGCTGAACTCGATACCGAAGAGCTCGTGGAAGGTCAGGCCGTCCGGCACGCTGCGTCTGAACTCGGCGATGCCGAAGAAACTCGGTCGCGGGATGCCGGAGATGCCGTCGGGGCCCTTGGTGAATTCGTACCAGTTGAGCAGGATCACCCGGATCATCTCGCCGAAGCCCAAGGTGACGATCGCCAGGTAGTCGCCGCGCAGGCGCAGCACCGGGAAGCCCAGGATCACCCCGGCCACCGCCGCCATCAGGCCGGCGAACGGCAGGCAGACCCAGAAGCTCAGGTCGTAGGTCGTCGCCAGCAGCGCGTAGCTGTAGGCGCCGACCGCGTAGAAGGCGACGTAGCCGAGGTCGAGCAGGCCGGCGAGGCCGACGACGATGTTCAGGCCCCAGCCGAGCATGATGTAGGTGGTCACCAGGATCGCGATGTCGAGCATCCGGCGATCGGCGAGCGGCAGGAAGGGGAAGATCAGGGCGAGCGCGATCAGGACCGGTCCGACGTAGCGCGCGACGGTCTGCACGCCGGCGCTGAAGCGGTCCAGGCGCGCCTCGCGCTCCTCCGCGCTCAGGTCTTCGATCGCGTGCCGATAGGCCCAGAGCCCGCGCAGGCCCAGGACCCAATGGATCAAGGCGGCGACGCCGACGATGATCGAGGAGTCGAAGGGCTGCAGGGAGACCAGGGTGCTGCCCAGCCCCGGGCTGCCGAAGAGCCCGCCCAGGGTCTCGCCGAAAGCCGTGGGGGTGAGAAAGACGGCGAGCGGCAGCGAGACCCCGGCGCCCGCCAGGGGATGGTGGTCGCGCTCAAGGCACCAGCTGAGCCGGCCGGCGGCGAAGATCAGGCCGGCCAGCAGGACGTCCAGGAAGCGATAGTTGATCTCGATCCCGCCGGGCACGTCGACGGTCTCGAAGCCGACCAGGCCGAGCGACAGCACCGCGACGACCAGGAAGGCCGCCCCGGTCTCCTTGGCGATCCCGGGGACGTCGAGGGCGACCTGGCGGGCGGGACTGGTCCCGATCGCGGCCATGGCCTCAGACCTTCTCGATGTCCGGCTTGCCGAGCAGGCCGGTCGGCCGGAAGATCAGCACCAGCACGAGGATCGAGAAAGCCGCCACGTCCTTGTACTCGACCGTGAAATAGCCCGACCAGAAGGCCTCGATCAGGCCGATCAGGATGCCCCCCAGCATGGCGCCCGGCAGCGAGCCGATGCCGCCCAGGACCGCCGCCGTGAAGGCTTTGATTCCGGCCAGGAAGCCGATGAAGAAGTCGATCACCCCGTAGTAGAGCAGGAACATCATGCCGGCGACCGAGGCCAGCGCGGCGCCCATGACGAAGGTCAGAGAGATCGTCCGGTCGACGTTGATCCCGATCAGGGCCGCCATGTCGCGATCCTGCTCGCAGGCACGCTGGGCCCGGCCCAGGGCGGTGCGACCGATGATCTGCGAGAAGATCAGCATCAGGACCACCATCAGCACCATGATGAGGATCTGCATGTAGCTGAGCGAGACCACGTAGTCGCCTTCGCGCAGGACCTCGATACTGCCGACCACGATCGGCTGCAGCGGCTTGATCCGCGCGCTCTGGAGCAGCTGGACGTAGTTCTGCAGGAAGATCGACATGCCGATCGCGGTGATCAGGGCCGCCAGGCGCGGCGAGCCCCTGAGCGGCCGATAGGCGACCCGTTCCAGGGTCCAGCCGTAGGCGGCCGTCAGCAGCATGGACAGCACCATGACCACCAGCAGGACGGAGATCAGCGCCAGGGGCACCCAGCTGCCGGTCACGCCGAACAGCAGGATCGCGATCAGCGCCAGAAAGGACCCGATCATGAAGATCTCGCCGTGGGCGAAGTTGATCATGCCGATGATGCCGTAGACCATGGTGTAGCCGATCGCGATCAGGCCGTAGATCGACCCCAGGGTCAGGCCGTTGATCAACTGGTCAAGGAAATAGGCAAAGGTGTCTTCCATCCACGCCTCTCAAGACTGGCCGAGCGCCGAGGCCGCCGGCCCGATGGGACCGGTCTGCTGCCGGCGGGTTGCGCTGACACGTTGAGGTGGTTGCGGTCGCGAAGGTGACCTGAAGGCGGGACCGGCTGCTGCCAAGATCCGCTCCCCGTTCAAGCTTTTATTATCGCTGGACGGAACCGCGCCCGTGGACGCCCTCCGCCTTTCCCGGCAGGCTCATAGCGCAAGCGACGGCCCGAACGCAAGGCGGAAAGCTGCCGGACGCGGCCGTGTGATCGCACCGGCCCGCTCAGGTCTGGGCCTTCTTGGCCAGGACGTAGGCCAGCTTGCGCCGGGCCTGGCGCTTCAGCAGGGTTTCGCCCACCGCCGGATCGCCGACGATCGAGACCTCAGTCAAGGTCGCCGGGTCGACGGCGGCGACCCTGACGTAGCGGCCCATCGGCATGAATTCGTAGATGACCTCGCCGAGGTCGTCCGGCTGTTCCGCCATGTCGAATCGGCCTCCGCCGCCCTGCCCGGCCCCGCCGCGACGCCCTGGCTCGACGGAGCCGGGACAAGGTATTATCAAGGGCGAGACAAGGAAAGCGATGAGGACAGCCCCATGACCCCTGCCGAGCCGGTGCCCCTGAAGGACCCGAGTGCCGCCCCCGGTGCTCTTGCCCGCGCGAGCTTCTCCTGGGAGGACCCACTGCTGCTGGACGAGCAGCTCAGCGAGGACGAGCGCCTGATCCGCGACGCCGCCCGGGCCTACTGCCAGGAAAAGCTGATGACCCGGGTGCTGGAGGCCAATCGCCACGAGCACTTCCACCGCGAGATCATGACCGAGATGGGCGCCCTGGGCTTCCTCGGCTCGACCCTGCCCGAGGACTACGGCTGCGCCGGGGCCAACTACGTCAGCTACGGCCTGGTGGCCCGCGAGGTCGAGCGGGTCGACAGCGGCTACCGCTCGGCCATGAGCGTGCAGTCGAGCCTGGTCATGCACCCGATCCACGCCTACGGCAGCGAGGCGCAGCGCCGCAAGTACCTGCCGCGCCTGGCGAGCGGCGAGCTGGTCGGCTGCTTCGGCCTGACCGAGCCGGACCACGGCTCCGACCCGGCCGGCATGGCGACCCGGGCGCGCAAGGTGGACGGCGGCTATGTCCTCAAGGGCGCCAAGATGTGGATCACCAACGCGCCCATCGCCGACGTCTTCGTGGTCTGGGCCCGGACCGAGCCCGAGGACGAGATCCGCGGCTTCGTCCTGGAGAAGGGCATGAAGGGGCTGACGGCGCCCAAGATCGAAGGCAAGTTCTCCCTGCGCGCCTCGATCACCGGCGAGATCGTCATGGACGACGTCGAGGTCCCCGAGGCGAGCCTGCTGCCCAACGTCAAGGGCCTGAAAGGGCCCTTCGGCTGCCTCAACCGGGCCCGCTACGGCATCTCCTGGGGTGCTCTGGGCGCGGCCGAGTTCTGCTGGCACGCGGCCCGCGGCTATACCCTCGAGCGCAAGCAGTTCGGCCGGCCTCTGGCCGCCAATCAGCTGATCCAGAAGAAGCTCGCCGACATGCAGACCGAGATCACCCTCGGCCTGCAGACCTGCCTGCGCCTGGGCCGGCTGATGGACGAGGGCCGGGCCGCCCCCGAGGCGATCTCGCTGGCCAAGCGCAACTCCTGCGGCAAGGCCCTGGACATCGCCCGGACCGCCCGCGACATGCACGGCGGCAACGGCGTCGCGGACGAGTACCACGTGATCCGCCACGTCATGAACCTGGAAGCGGTCAACACCTACGAGGGCACCCACGACATTCATGCCCTGATCCTGGGCCGCGCCCAGACCGGCATCCAGGCCTTTTTCTGAGCGCTGCGGGAAGCCGAAGTACAGAGAGGCCGACCCAGCGCCCGTCACCCATCACGGATGCGTGAAGCGTGACGTCCGTCACTCGCCCTGCGCGCGTCAGCTATCCATCTCCCACACAGGCTTTCGGGTCGAGCTTTCGGCCTTCAACCTTGTGGGTAAGGGAGAGATTGCCATGAAGGAATCGCTTTCCGCCGCAACGGCACGTCCGGTCCTGTGGCAGGTCCTCGCAGCCACCTTCGTGACCCTCGCGGTGCTCTTCGGCGTCATGGCGCAGCAGCAAAGTCTGGCGGCTCCGGTCGGCCTCGGCGCCAAGACCGGGATCACCGAGGCGCAGCCCGCCGCGACTGCGGGCCTTGCCTTCGTCCATCACAAGAGCTATGGCCACAAGCGCAAGTTCAAGCGGGCCCACAAGCAGCGGCACTTCAAGTTCAAGCACGGCCGCTCCGGCCACCGTTTCAAGGGATACGGCTTCAAGAGGCATGGCTTCAAAGGGCACGGCTTCAAGAAGCACCGTTTCAAGCGACACCGTCACGGCTTCACGAAGTTCCGCTTCGGCCGCCACCGTGGCTTCAGGTCCTTCCGCCATCGTGGCGGCTACCGCAAGTACCGCTATTAGAGGCGCCGAGGCCGGCTTACCCCTTTCCCCTGGCCGGCCATTTTTTGGCCGGCCTGACGGGGTGCGGCCCGCACGAGACCCGCGAAGCCGTCGGGCGGGCCTTTACCGCGTGACGTTCAGCGGGCCAGGCGCCCGATGACCAGCGTCGAATCGGTCCCGCCGACGTCGCCTTCGGCACCGGTCTCGTCCTCGTAGCCGGACCAGGCGCCGTCGTCCCAGTCGACCGCCGTCCGCGGATTTGCGTCCAGCTGCTGCAGAGCGAAATCGGCGACCGTGACGGAGAGCCGCAGCGGTGTCCCGTCGAGACCGGCCGGCAAGGTGAAGTCGGCAGCGAAGGCGTCGTCCCGATAGCGCCGGTAGCCGTCGGGCGCCCGGCCGCGCTCGTTCAGCCAGGTCAGGCTGTCGAAGGCGACCGACTGGCCCTCGGCCGAGAGCTCGACCATCGGCAGGTTGGGCTGCACCAGACCCGGGTAGGGCACGACCGCACCGGCCCGCCGGACCCGCATCGGCTTGTCGAAGGCCACCCAGAGCCTGTAGGGGCGATCGGCGCGCAGCGGCCGGTTGGCCGACACCCGCAGGATCCGGCGCTTGCCGTTCCGGCTCGGCGTCCAGCGGGCGCGGTAGACGGTCCGGCCGTTGCCCCGGTCGACGACCCGCACGGCCGCGATCGAGGGCGGTCCGGCCTGGTGATAGAACAGCATCACCTGCTGCTGCGCGACCTCGTCCCGCACCCGCGCGATCTCCGAATCCGGCAGCATGAAGCCGTCGTTCGGCGCGCCCAGGCCGCCGTAGTTCAGGCCGCCCTGGATGTCCGGCTCCATCTCGAAGGTCCAGGAAGGGACCTGGAAGGTCTCCGCGAAGAACTCGTCGGTGGCGCCGATGACGTCTCCGACGGCCAGCGGGACCAGAGCGTAGTCCGACCCGAAGCTGGCCAAAGTGCTCTGCGCCTTCTCGGACAGGGACTCGGTGATCGCGTCGCGCCGCGCGTTGCCGGTGTTGGGAATGAAGAACAGCTTGGTGAAGGAATGGTAGTCGACGAAGCTCCTGAGGCGGCCTTCCGGGCCCAGGTCGGCCGCCGCGACGAGGGCCTGGCTCTCGACCTCGCTGAGCGGGAAAGGACCGTGATAGACGATGCTCTCGGGGTCCGGACTGCCGCCGCCGAAGCCGACCGGGAAGTTGCGGTTGAGGTCGACGCCGAAGAGATGGTCCACCAGGGTGAAGAGGTCGTCGTCGGCGTCCAGCTTGTTCTTCCGCCTTTGCCGGCCGTCCCTGGGCGAACCCGACTCGCCGACGACGACCTGATCGGGCCAGCGCTGGGTCTGCAGGAAGCCGTCGGGGTTCAAGACAGGTATGATGATGATGTTCGTGTTGTCCGAAAGGTACTCGAAGAGCCCGTCGTCGTCGTCGTTCAGCGCCAGGCGCTCGAAGATCTCGGTGACGACCTCCGGCGACTGCCATTCGCGGGCGTGGATGGTGCCGTTGATCAGCATCGCCGGCTCGCGCAGGCCATCGACGGTCCGCTTGTTCCGATCGCCGAAGCGGTAGGCGAGGATCGGCCGCCCTTCGAGCGAGCGCCCGACCACCACCGCCTCGACGCGGTCGTTGCTGAAGGCGATATCCAGATGCCGCGCCTGCAGGCTGGAAAAGGACCGGAAGCCGTCGACCGGGGTCAGCGAGTCGACCGGCAGCGGCACCGGATAGCCCAGCGCGAGCGGGCCGGTCGATTCCGTGTAGGTGAGAACGTCCTGCGCTCCGGCCGCCGCGCCATAGCCCAGAGACGCCGCCAGCGCTGCGATGGCCGCAAGGCCTTTCTTCATCCCAGACATCACTCCGTTCCCTCCCGAAGCCAAGTCAGAACATCCTGGCGCAGCTGCTCGGACACGTCGCGCCGCAGCGCGAAGGCGCGCAGGCTTTCCCGGGCCCGGGGCGAGCCGTCCAGGGCCAGCATCAGAACGGCCTTGCTCTGCAAGGTCTCGTCGTCGCTGGCTCGGAGCTCGGCCGCCACCTCGGCGACCATGTCGTCGCCTTCGAGGGCGGCGAGGGCCGCCGCCGCCGAGGCGCCGGTCCGGGGGTCCGCCAGGCTTTCGAGCAGGAAGCTCCGGGCGGCGGTTAGCGTCCCCGCCGCCGAGCGGCCGATCTCCAGGATGGCGGCCGAGGCCAAGGCCTCGTCCCGGCTCGCGTCCCGGAGGATCGGGAAGGCTTTCTCCGCCGGCATGGCCTCGCCGATGCCCGCGATCAGCCGGGTGGCCGTGCGGCGGTCACCCGAAGCCAGGACTGCGGCGGCGAGTTCGGCATCCTGGAGCCGCAGGGCGGCCTCGGCCGCGGCCGGCGCCAGGGCGTCGTTCCGCTCGACCATCGCCAGGAGCTGGCCGCGCTGGGCGCGCAGCTGCTCCGGAGGGGCGGCGGCGAAGGCCTGTGCCAGCGCGGCCGTGTCATCAGCGCGCTCGGCCTTGGCGATCCGGCCCGCCAGGTCCATCGTCCCGGCGGCGAGCTGCTGCTGAGCCCCCGCCGCCGCGGCGGCGCGGTCCCACAAGGTCAAGGTACCGCGGGCCACGCCCGCGACGCGCCATTTCGGCACGATCGCCGGACCCCGGCCCTCGAACTGGACCAGGAACCGGCTCTGGTAGGCGGTCAGGGCCTCGAGGGCACCCCGTCCGGCCGCGCTCTCGGCCTCGGCGCGAAGTTGCAGGGCGAAGTCGTGCATCACCTGCTCGCGGGCCGACACGGACAGCGCCGTATCCGCTTGCACCGCTTCCAGAGCGGCGGCGGCCGCGTCGGATTGGGCGTCGGTCGCGGTCACGATTTCGAGCAGCTCGGCGACCCGGGCCGCTACGAGGTCTCCCTCGCCGCCCGTGGACTGCGCCATCACGGCGCTGTCGGGCGCCGAGAGAAGACCGGCCAAGAGCAACGCGGCGGTCGCGCTCCGAACCGCCGCTCTTCGCTTTCTGCGCATGGAGCAACCCTCCCGTTCTCGCTGCGGAACCGCATCCGAGCGCTTCGGATCGCAGGACCGCCGCGTCGCAGCTCAAGGCGACTGCGTTGAATGCCTCGACCGATGATCCGCCCGGCTCCTCGAAAGATCAACCCTGTGTTGCATGATGCTTCCGTGAAGTCCGTGCGGAGATGCGAGCTTGCGCGGGGCGGGGAGACACTAGATCAAACTGCGCTTAACTGGAATCAGTTAAGCGCAGATAATTTGACCTACTTCATATAGTTAGAGCAGCCGGCGTTCATTCGAACACCGAAGTCGGTCGCCCGCGACCGGGGAATTGCGGCTCAAAAAGGCGAGCGCCGCCTTGCCGGCCTTGACCGATCGGAACTCTGGTCGGAGCTTCGGGGGCTTCGGCGCGGCGCCCGGAAAGGCCGTTCAGGGCCGGGCGCCGCCCTTTCAGCCGCCCGGATCGGGCGGCGGATGGCGGGAAGTCGGGTGGCCTCTGGGTCAGGCGGCGGAGGTCATGCGGCCGCCGTAGTGCTGCGGCAGGGTCCAGAAGTGCTGCAGCTTGGACAGCTCCTGATTGGCCTCGCGCAGGGCGTCGGGCGAGGCCGTGCCGCTGGTCAGCTCGCTGACGTGGCGATCGAAGAGCTTGTTGATCGCCTGGCAGACCTCGAGGCCCTTCTCGGAAACGCGGACGTGGAAGGAGCGGCGGTCGTGCTGCGAGCGCTCCTGGATCAGATAGCCGTGCTCGACCATCTTCTTGACGTTGTAGGACACGTTGGAGCCCTGGTAGTAGCCGCGCTGCGTCAGCTCGCCGACCGTCAACTCGGCGTCGCCGATGTTGAACAGGATCATGGCTTGGACGCTGTTGAGGTCCCGAATGCCCAGGCGTTCAAGCTCGGCCTTCACGACCTCCAGGCACTGGCGGTGAAGACGCTCGACGAGAGCAATGGTTTCCAGGTAAAGGACTTTCACGGTCGGTCTCCAGGCTAGCTCCGCCGGCCGTTCTGGCCGGCCACCTGGGATGACCGTAACCGCAAGCGGTTAAACAAGTTTTAATGGCGAAGTTCCGATTTACTTTACACGCATTTCATTGGCCCTTGATCAGCTTGACTATTGCTGAATAATCAAGGCTCTCGTTACCGCCATTAACAAATAGTGTATAAAGTGCCGCCGCTTCGGCGCCGAGTGGAGTCGCGACCCCGACCTGGTCGGCGGCCGCCTGGGACAGCTTCAGGTCCTTCTGCATCATGGCCGCCGAGAAGCCCGGCTTGTAGTCGCGGTTGGCGGCCGAGGTCTCGACGATGCCCGGCACCGGCAGGTGGTTCAGCATGGCCCAGCAGGAGCCGGAGGACTTGGAGCTGATCTCGAAGAGCTTCCGGTGCCCCAGGCCCAGGGCCTCGGCCAAGGTGAAGGCCTCGGAGAGGGCGATCATCGAGATCCCGAGGATCATGTTGTTGCAGACCTTGGCGGCCTGACCGGTCCCCGGCCCGCCCGCGTGGATGACGTTCTTGCCCATGACCTCGAGGATCGGCTTGGCCCGGTCGAAGGCCCGGTCGCTGCCGCCGACCATGAAGGTCAGGGTCCCCGCCTCGGCCCCGGCGATGCCGCCGGAGACCGGCGCGTCCAGCATCTCCAGGCCGGCCGCCTCGGCCGCCTGGTTCACCTCGCGGGCCGCCGCCACGTCGATGGTCGAGCTGTCGATGATCAGGGCGCCCGGCTCGGCCGCCGCGATGACCCCGCCCCCGCCGGCGTAGACCGCGCGGACCTGCTGGCCGGCCGGCAGCATGGAGACGATGGCCTCGGCGCCCTCGGCGGCCTCGGCCGCGCTGCCGGCGGTCGCGATGCCGGCCGCCGCCGCGGCCTCCAGGCTGGCCGGCGCCAGATCGAAGCCGGTCACGGCGTGGCCCGCGCCCGCCAGGTTCTTGGCCATGGGCAGCCCCATGTTGCCCAGGCCGATGAAGCCGATCTTAGCCATAGCGTCCTCCCCTTTGCCGCGATTGTTTCTTGCTTGCCGTCTGTTTCCCGCAGCAGCGAAGAAAAGACAAGGGCGCGGATGGGAAGGCTGCAGCGGTACGCCGAGGGCCAGAGGGCCGTCAGGTCAGGATCAGGTCCTGATCGCCGAGGGGGCGGAAGCAGGCGGCGATCGTCTCGTCGCTGACCTCTTCGAGGCTGGCCGGCTGCCACTGCGGCGCGTTGTCCTTGTCGACCAGAAGGGCGCGGACGCCCTCGGGAAAGTCGTGGCCGGCCATGCAGGCCTGGCTGAGGCGGTACTCCACGATCATGGCCCGGGCGAAGGAGAGGCCCCGTCCCTGCCGTAGCTGGCGGAAGGTGAGCTTCAGGCTGGTCGGCGAGAAGCGCGCCAGGCGGGCCAGCAGCCCCTGCGCCCAGGGCGTACCCTCGGCCTCCAGCGCCGCCAGGATCGCCTCGACGCTGTCGCCGGCGAAGCAGCGGTCGATGGCCGCGCGCTGCTCGGCCAGAGGCGCCGGCCCGGGATCGGAGGAGAAGTCGGCGAGCACCGCGTCGACCTGCGCCGAGGTCGCGACCTCGGCCTCGGCCAGGGCGGCGACCAGCGCGTCGAGGCGGGCGCTCTCGACGTGGTGGGTGCCGACGCCGCTGTGGAGGCAGTCGGCGGCCTTGAGGCGCTGGCCGGTCAGGCCCAGGAACATCCCGAGCTCGCCCTCGAGCCGGGTCAGGAAGTAGGTGCCGCCGACGTCCGGGAAAAGGCCGATCCCGGTCTCGGGCATGGCGAAGGCCGTGTTCTCGGTGACGATCCGATGGCTGCCGTGGACCGAAAGGCCGACCCCGCCGCCCATCACGATCCCGTCGAGCAAGGCGATGTAAGGCTTTGGAAAGCGGTGAATATCATGGTTGAGGGCGTATTCCTCCCGGAAGAAGACCGCCGGCAGGTCGCTGCCCTCGCGGATCGCCTCCCAGATCCGGCGGACGTCGCCGCCGGCGCAAAAGGCGCGGCTGCCGGTCGCCCGGATCGCCACCGCGCCGACCGCCGGGTTGCCCGCCCAGTCGGCGAGGCGCGGGTGGAGGGCCTGCATCATGCCCCGGGTCAGGGTGTTGAGCGCCTTGGGCCGGTTGAGCGTGGCCAGCGCCAGCGGCCCGCGCCGCTCGAAGACGATCTCCGGCTCCTGGGTCTCGCTCATCCTCCACTCCCCTCCGTTGCACGCCCCATCGGTGGCCGCCTTCCCGTTCTTCTAACCAGCTCTCGCTGTCATGCCCGGACTTGATCCGGGCATCCCTCGCACCGCTGCGCCATGGATCGCCGGGTCCCGCGTACGCGCACCGGCGATGACAGCGGGGAGAACCAACCGGTGTGCACCTCCTCAACGCCCCAGCAGGCTGCGGGCGACGATCAGGCGCATGATCTCGTTGGTGCCTTCCAGGATCTGGTGGACCCGGACGTCGCGCAGGTAGCGCTCGATCGGATAGTCCTTGAGATAGCCGTAGCCGCCGTGGATCTGCAGGGCCTCGTTGCAGATCCGGAAGCCGGCGTCCGTGGCGAAGCGCTTGGCCATGGCGCAGGCCGCCGTGGCCCCGGGGTCGCCCCGGTCGAGGGCGTCGGCGGCGCGCTGCACCATCAGGCGGGCCGCCTCCAGCTCGGTGGCCATGTCGGCGAGCTTGAAGCGCAGGGACTGGAAGTCCGCCAGGGCCTGGCCGAACTGCCGGCGCTCCTGGGCGTAGCCGGCCGCCGCCTCCAGGCAGGCCCGGGCGCCGCCGATCGAGCAGGCCGAGATGTTGATGCGGCCGCCGTCCAGGCCGCTCATGGCGATCTTGAAACCGTCGCCCTCGGCGCCCAGGCGGTTGGCCACCGGGACCCGGGCGTTCTCGAAGATCACCATGGCCGTGGGCTGGCTGTTCCAGCCGAGCTTCTTCTCCCTCTTGCCGAAGGACAGGCCCTCGGTGCCCTTGGGCACGACCAGGGTCGAGATCCCCTTGGGACCCTCGTCGCCCGTGCGGCACATGACGACGTAGACGTCGCTGGCCCCGCCGCCCGAGATGAAGGCCTTGCTGCCGTTGAGGACGTAGTCCTCGCCGTCCCGCTCGGCCCGGGTCCGCAGCGCGCCGGCATCCGAGCCGGCGCCCGGCTCGGTCAGGCAATAGCTGGCGAAGTGCTCCATGGTCATGAGCCGGGGCAGGAAGGCCCGGCGCTGGTCGTCGCTGCCGAAGCGGTCGATCATCCAGGCGGCCATGTTGTGGATCGAGATGTAGGCCGCCGTCGAGGTGCAGCCGGTGGCCAGCTCCTCGAAGATGACCGCGGCGTCGAGCCGGCTGAGCGCCGCGCCGCCGACGTCGTCGCGCACGTAGATGCCGCCGAAGCCGAGGGCCGCCGCCTTGCGCAGGGCCTCGACCGGGAAGACCTCGTCCTGGTCCCATTCGGCCGCGTGGGGCAGCATCTCCTTGGCGGCGAAGTCCCGCGCCACGTCCTGAAAGGCGCATTGCTCTTCGGAAAGCTGGAAGTCCATGGGGTCGGGCCCGAAGCTGGGTGAGACGGCGGCGCCCGGATGATAGAGGCCGGCTTCCGGCTGTCAATCTGGCCCGCATGGCTTTCTTGACACTTCCCGAAGGACGGAAAGGCTAAGGCTTCGGCGAGGTGCCCGGCTTCGGGGCCGCGCGGGCGAGCGGCAGGACCAGGAGCACCGAGAGGGTCAGGATGGCGACCAGGCCCCAGGCCTCGTTGATCGCCATCACCAGGCCGGCCTTCTCGAAGAGCGGCGCCACCATGGTCAGCATCTCCGGGCCGGGATCGGGGGGCACCATCGCCAGGTCGATGCCGACGAAGTCGGCCGCCGCGGCGTCGCGGGCCAGGACCTGCTCGCCCAGGCGCTCGGCATGCGCCGGCGCCCGGTTCCAGATCACAGTGTCGATGAGGCCGATGCCGATGGCGCCGCCCAGGTTGCGCATCAGGTTGAAGAGCGCGCTGCCGTCGGGGACCGCCTCGGGCGCGAGGCGGCTGAGGGCGATCCAGGTCGGCGGGATCAGGCAGAACATGATCGCGGCGCCGCGGATCGCCTGGGGCCAGAACATCTCGTCGAAGTCGGTCTCGCGGGTCTGGAAGGCGCTGAGGCCGAGCCCGACGGCGAAGCAGGCGAAGCCGAGCGCGGCCAGCAGCCGGGCGTCGCAGCGCCGCTCGAGCCGCACGGTGATCGGCGCGGTCAGCAGTTGGGCGCAGCCGGTCACCAGCATGATCAGGCCGATGGTCAGCGCGCCGTGGTCGCGCACCAGGCCGAGGAAGACCGGCATGAGGTAGACCGAGCCGAAGAGGCCGATCCCGAGCACGAAGCTCGCCGCCGAGCCGATGGCGAAGTCGCGCTGCCGGAACAGCCGGAGGTTGGCGAGCGGCTGGGCGCGCCGGAGCGAGCGGCCGATGAAGAGCAAGCCCGGCAGGACGAAGAGCGCCAGCAGCGCCAGCGCCAGACCGGAGAGCCAGCCCCGCTCCGGCGCTTCTTTGAGCAGGATCTCCAGCGAGGCCAGGGCCACCGCCAGGGCCGCCAGCGCGGCCCAGTCCAGGGTCTTGAGCAGCCCCCGCTCGCCCGCCGCCCGCGGCAGGAGGACGTAGCCCAGCCCGCAGGCGAGGATGCCCGGGGCGACGTTGACCAAGAACAGCCAGGGCCAGGAGTAGGTCTCGGTGATGTAGCCGCCGACCGTCGGGCCGAGGGTCGGCGCCAGGACGGCCAGGACCCCGGCGATGGTGGTCGCGGTCGCCTGGTGACGCTCCGGGAACAGCAGGAAGACCGCCGAGAAGACCAGGGGGATCAGACAGCCGCCGGCGAGGCCCTGCACGATCCGGGCGGCGATCAGGGCCGGCAGGCTCTCGGCCATCGCACAGCCGATCGAAGCCAGGGTGAAGATGCTGAGCGCGATGAGGAAGAGGCCGCGCAGCGAGAGCGCCCGGGTCAGCAGCCCGGTCATGGGGATGGCGATGACCTCGGCGATGAGATAGCTGGTCTGGATCCAGCTCATGCGGTCGGCCGAGATGTCCAGCGCCTCGCGGATCGCCGGCAGCGAGGTGGCGACGATCTGGATGTCCAGAATCGCCATGAACATGCCGACGCACATGGCGGAGAAGCCGAGCCAGACGCGCCAGCCCGCCGCCGGCGCCTCGCCTCCCCTCACCGGCGGCCGCTCCGTTGCGCCGATGCTCGACATCGCCTCTCCGCTGTGGGCCTCTCCGCCGTGACCCCTCTTGCATCCGCAACGCCGAAGCGGTGCCAGTGCGGCCTGGATCGCGCAAGGTTAATCGGCGCCGGCCGGGCGGCCCAATGTCGAAAAAAGATCAAGTGTTGTCCCGGCACGATCCGCGCGGCCGCGGGATCAGATCAGCGGCTCCAGGACGCAGTTCACCGGGATCTCGGCGACCGAGGCCTCGTTCGGGAGCGAGAGGGCCAGGGAGACCAGCTCGGCCACGCTGGCCGCCGGGATCATCTTGTCCCGCTCGAAGGAGGTGACGTCGGCGGTCATGTCGGTGGCGACGTAGCCCGGACAGATCGAGGTACCGCGGATGCCGTCCTCCCAGCCGCTGTAGCGCACGGCGTTGGTCAAGGCCGCCGCGGCGTGCTTGGTCATGGCGTAGCCGCCGACGGCGCGGCCCTTCACCCGCTTGCCCGAGAGCGAGACGATGTTGACCACCCGGCCGCTGCCGGCCCGCTTGAGGTGCGGAAAGACGGCGCGGATCAGGCGCAGCGGGCCCTTGACGTTGACCTCCCACATCTCGTCCAGCAGGGATTCGTTCTCCTCCTCGACGCCGAAGGGATGCATCACCCCGGCGTTGGCCACGACGCCGTCGATCCGGCCGAAGCGCTCGGCGCTGGCCGCGACCCAGGCCGACGCGCTGCCGCGGTCGCGGGCCTCGAAGTCGTGGCAGAGCACCCGCGCCGGGTCCCAGTCCAGGACCAGCGGGCCCAGGCGGTCGACCTGACGCGCGCCCAGGGACAGGGCGAAGCCTTCGGTGTAGAGCTTCTCGGCGACCGCCCGGCCGATCCCCCGGTTCGCCCCGGAGATCATGATCACCCGGCCCTCGGCCGCCAGTCGTCCCTCGGCCATCGCGTCCTCCTGGTTGGTCTTTCAGAGTTGGTCTTTCAGACTAGCATAGCCGGCAACCTGCCCCTCGCCCGGCTCCGGCTAAGAAGCGGTGGCAAGATGAAGGGTCGGCACAAGCTCAAGCCGGAGCCGCGGCGCCGGTCTGCGGCAGGCGGTTCTCCTCCACCGCGTGGCAGGCGACCTCGCGGTCGTCATGGTGGCTGAGGACCGGCGATTCGGCCCTGCAGCGCTCGTTGGCGAAGGGGCAGCGCGGATGGAAGTGGCAGCCGGAGGGCGGGTGGATCGGGCTCGGCACCTCGCCCGCCACCGGGATCCGCTGGCGGCCGGTCATCTCCAGGTCCGGGATCGCGTCCAGCAGCATCCGGGTGTAGGGGTGCCTCGGCGCGTGGAAGACGCTGCGCGCGTCCGACCATTCGACCAGGCGACCCAGGTACATGACCCCGACGTAGTCGGAGATGTGATAGACCACCGCCAGGTCGTGGCTGATGAAAAGGTAGGTCAGGCCGAGCTCACGCTGCAGGTCCTTCATCAGGTTGAGGATCTGGGCCTGCACCGAGACGTCGAGGGCCGAGGTCGGCTCGTCGCAGACCAGGAACTCCGGGTTGCTCGCGAGCGCCCGGGCGATGGAGATGCGCTGGCGCTGGCCGCCGGAGAACTCGTGCGGAAACTTCTCGCCGTCGCGCGGGCTCAGACGGACCTGCTCCAGGAGCTCGCCGACCCGCCGCAGCACGCTGCGTTCACCCTCGATCAGGTTATGCGCGCGGATCGGCTCGGCGATGATGTCGGCGACCCGCCAGCGTGGGTTGAGGCTGGCGTAGGGGTCCTGGAAGATCATCTGCATGCGCTTGCGCACGGGCTCCATCGCGCGGCGCGACGACAGCGCGGCCAGATCCGTACCGTCGAATTCGACGCTGCCCTTGGTCGGGTGGTAGAGCTGCACGACCAGCCGGGCGACCGTCGACTTGCCGCAGCCGGACTCGCCGACCAGGCTGAAGGTCTTGCCCTTGGGGATCTCGAAGCTGACGCCGTCGACCGCCTTCAGAAGGGTCCGCCCTTCGCGGTTCAGCGCGCGGGTGATGAAGGGCGGCGAGACGTCGAAGTACTTCGCCAGGTCGCGGACCCGGAGCAGCGGCCGGCTCGAGTTCAGCGGCAGGGCCTGAGCGACGTCAGCCATCGCTTCCGGTCCTTTCCATCGGCTGGTCGAAGAGCCAGCAGGCGACCTGCGAGCTGTCGACCTGCATCAGATCGGGGCGCTCCGCCACGCAGCGGGCGAAGGCCTTGGGGCAGCGCGGGTTGAAGGCACAGCCGCTGGGGATCTCGGTCAGCCGCGGCATGGAGCCATCGATCTGCTCGAGCCGCTCGGTGTCTTGGCCCATCTTGGGGATCGAGCCCATAAGGCCATGGGTGTAGGGATGCTTTGCCTGCTTGATCACGTCCTGCACCGGCCCGACCTCGGCCAGGCGCCCGGCGTACATGACCGCGACCCGGTCCGCGGTCTCGGCGATCACGCCCATGTCGTGGGTGATCAGCATGACCGCGGCGCCATGCTCCCGGCAGAGCTTCTTCAGCAGCGAGATGATCTGGGCCTGGATCGAGACGTCCAGCGCGGTGGTCGGCTCGTCGGCAATGATCAGGCGCGGGTTGACGCAGAGCGCGAGCGCGATCACCACCCGCTGGCGCATGCCGCCCGAGAACTGATGCGGATACTGGTCGATCCGCAGCTTCGGCGAAGGAATGCCGACCTCCGAGAGCAGCTCGATCGCGCGCTGGCGCGCGTCCTGCGCGCTCATCTCGCTGTGGGTCAGGATGGTCTCGGTCAACTGCCGGCCGACGGTGTAGAGCGGGTTGAGGCTGGTCAGCGGATCCTGGAAGACCATGCCGATGTGGCGGCCCCGGATCCGGCGCATCTGCTCGTAGGGCAGATTGGCGATGTCCTGGCCCTCCAGCAGGACCTTGCCGGCGGCGATCCGCCCCGGCGGCTCCAGAAGTCCGATGATCGCCGAGCCGGTCAGCGACTTGCCGGCGCCGGATTCGCCGACCACGCCCAGGATCTCGCCCTCGTCGATGTGGAAGGAGATGTCGTCGACCGCCACCAGGGTGCCGCGGCGGGTCGGAAACTCGATCCGGAGGTTCTCGACCTTGAGCAGCGGCTGGTTCCTGCGCATCGGCCTCACCGCAGCTTCGGGTTGAGGGCGTCGCGCAGCCAGTCGCCCAGGAGGTTGACGGCCAGGACCAGGATGACCAGGGCCAGGCTCGGGAAGATGGTCATCCACCACTCGCCGGAGAAGAGGTACTGCTGGCCGATGCGGATCAGGGTGCCGAGGGACGGCCGGGTGATCGGCACGCCGACGCCCAGGAAAGAGAGCGTCGCCTCGGTGATGATGGCCAGGGCCAGGCTGAGGGTCGCGATGACCAGCACCGGGCCCATGACGTTGGGCAGCACGTGGCGGATCATGATCAGCGCCGGATGGATGCCGATGACCCGCGCGGCCTGGACGTATTCCTTGTTCTTCTCGACCAGGGTCGAGCCGCGCACGGTGCGGGCGAAGTTGACCCACTGCGAGGCCGCGATCGCCAGGACCAGCACGTAGAGCTTCAGCTCCTCGGCCGCGCCACGCGGCAGGACCGAGCCGACGATGCCGTCGATCAGCAGCGCGATCAGGATCGCCGGGAAGGTCAGCTGGATGTCGGCGATGCGCATGATCACGCTCTCCAGGCGCCCGCCGACGTAGCCGCTGAGCAGGCCGAGGAAGGTGCCGACGACGGCGGCCAGGGCGATCGAGGCGAAGCCGACGCCCAGGGAGATCTGCAGGCCGAACATGATCGCCGAGAGGATGTCCCGGCCCTGGTCGTCGGTGCCGAGCAGGAAGCGCGGGTCGCCCCCCACCTCCCAGACCGGCGGCCGGTAGGCGTCCATGAGGTTGAGGGTCTTGACGTCAAGGGTGTCGTAAGGCGCCAGCCAAGGGGCCAGCAGGGCCGCCAGGAACAGGATCATGGTGACGACGAAGGCGACCACGGTCACCGGCGAGCGCTTGAAGCTGTAGAAGACGTCGCCGTCGAAGAAGCGCTTCAGGCTGTCAACGACTCTCGTCCCGAAGGAGGGTGCGATCCCGGCGGTGTCGACGTCCTGCGCCATGGCCCTCTCCTCAGTGCGCCGCGCCGCCGACGTGCTCGGCGCGCAGGCGTGGGTCCACCGCGAAGTACAGCAGGTCGACGGCCAGGTTGATGAGGACGAAGAACAGGGCGATCAGCACCAGGTAGCTGGACATGACCGGGATGTCGACGAACTGGATCGCCTGCAGGATCAGGAGCCCCATCCCGGGCCACTGGAAGACCGTCTCGGTGATGATCGAGAAGGCGAGCAGGGAGCCGATCTGCAGGCCCATGATGGTGATCACCGGCACCAGGGTGTTCTTGAGCGCGTGGCCGAAGTTGACGGCACGGTTGCTGAGACCGCGGGCCCGGGCGAACTTGATGTAGTCGGTGCGCATGACCTCCAGCATCTCGGCGCGCACCAGGCGCATGATCAGGGTCAGCTGGAACAGGGCGAGTGTCGTCGCCGGCAGAATGATGGCGCGCCAGCCGTCGAGCGTCAGGAAGCCGGTCGTCCACCAGCCGAGGTCGACGATCGCCTCGGACCCGCCCCGGCCGAAGGTCGGCAGCCAGCCGAGCCAGACCCCGAAGATCAGGATCAGGAGGATGCCGATCACGAAGGTCGGCAGGGAGATGCCGATCAGGGACACGGTGAGGAAGACCCGCGACATCCAGGCGTTGCGGTTGAGCCCGGTGTAGACCCCCATCGGCACGCCGACCAGCAGGGCCAGCAGGGCCGAAATGAAGACCAGTTCCAGGGTCGCGGGCAAGCGGTCGGCGATCAGGTCGTCGACCGCGACGCCGACCCGGTAGGACAGCCCGAACTCGCCCTGAAGGGAGTTGCCGATCCAGTTGACGAACTGCAGCACGAAGGGCTGGTCGAGGCCGAGCCGCTCGCGCAGCAACTGGCGCTGCTCCTCGGTGGCGTCCTGGCCGACCATGTTGTTGATCGGATCGCCGACGAACTGGAACAGCGAGAACGACACGAAGCCGACCACCAGCATCACGATGATGGCCTGGAAGAGGCGCTGGACAATGAAGGCGAACATCTCGTGCCGGCCGGTCTGTTGAGCAAGCCTGAATGCGCGGGCGGCCCGGACCTTCAAGCCCGGGCCGCCGGGGGCACATTCGCCCTACTTCATCACGACGTAGCGCAGGTCGACGTCGTTGAACGGCCGCTGCCAGACGCTCTCGACGGTGTCGCTGCGAACGCCCCAGGCCAGGGCCTGCTGGTGCAGCGGGATGTGGCCGACCTCGTCCTGATGGATCCTGAAGGCGTCGCGGATCAAGCCGTTCCGCTTCTCCTCGTCCATCTCGGTCTTGATCTTCTCGGTCAGCTCCATGACCTCCGGATTGGCGTAGCGGCCGGAGTTCCAGTCGCCGTGCCCCGTTTTGCCGATGCTCATCAGCTGCATCAGCGGGTTCAGGGCGTCGTAGGAGCCCGGCGTCCAGCCCAGCATGAAGAAGCTGGTGTCGTTACCCTCGGCCACGCCGATCTTGTTGAAGTGCAGCGACTTGGTCTGGAAGTTCGGCGTCACGTTGATGCCGACCCGCTCCAGCATCGGGATGATGGCGGTGCAGATCTCCTCGTCGTTGACGTAGCGGTCGTTCGGGCAGTCGAAGGTGACCTTGAAGCCGTCCGGATAGCCGGCCTCGGTCAGGAGCTGCTTGGCCGCCTCCGGGTCGTAGGGCAGACGCGCGTTCATGTCCTCCTGGAAGCCGTTGATGCCCGGCGCGATCATCAGGCCGGTCGGCGTCGCGGCGCCGCGCATCACCACGCGCCTGATGCTCTCGATGTCGATCGCCTGATAGAAAGCCCTGCGCACGCGGACGTCGAGGAAGGGATTCTTCTGGCCGTCGTTGTCCAGGGACTCTTCGCGCCACTGATCGAAGCCGAGGAAGATGGTCCGAAGTTCCGGACCCTGCATCGCCTCGGTGTCGGGTTCCTGCTCCAGGCGCCGGATGTCCTGCAAAGGCACCGGATACATCAGGTCGATGTCGCCGGAAAGCAAGGCGGCGACACGGGTCGCGTCGTTCGCGATCGGGGTGAACACCACCTTGGTGGCGTTGCTCTCCATCTCGTCCTTGCCCCAGTAGTTCTCGAAAGGCTCCAGGACCAGCCGGGTGTCCTGGACCCACTCGACCACCTTGAAGGGACCGGTGCCGTTGGCGTTGAGATTGGCCCAGTTGGTCGTGCCGAACCCCCGCACGACCTCGAAGGCGTCGTTCGCTTCGACCCACTCCCGATCCATGATGTAGAAGTGCGGCAGGTTCAGCAGAAGGATCGGGTCCGGACCCTCGGTGATCAGGTCGACCGTGTAGTCGTCGACCTTCTTGACCTCGGCCAGCGTGGCGACCGCGAAGCTCATGTCCGAGGTTTCCTGGGTCTGGCGCTTAAAGGAGAAGACGACGTCGTCCGCGGTAAAGGGGTTGCCGTTGTGGAAGGTCACGCCCTCCCGCAGCTTGAAGCGCCAGGTCGTGTCGTTCTGCCGCTCCCAGGAAGCCGCCAGGTCGGGCTCCAGCGACAGGTCCGGTTTCCGGTGGACCAGGCGGCCGTAGATGTTCGCCTTCATGGCGTTGGACGGACCCTCGTTGTTGCTGTGGGGGTCGAGGCCGCCGATGTCGCCCGTGGTCGCGTAGCGGAAGGTCTTGGCGTCGACGGTCTGGGCCGAGACGACAGTGGCGGCCGCGAGCACCATCGCCGCAACGAGGCTTTCCCGGAGTCGCATCATATGTTCTCCCTGTTTCTGCCTGGGGTGTCGCCCGGGCGGTCGTCCCGACACGGCCCCCTAGTTCTTGACCTTGGCCGGAGGACACAGACCCCCCGATCTTGGAGTCTAGCCTAAGTCCGGGCTTGGGAATGAGCAAGCCGGAGAGGCGGCTAAAGCGCGTTCTTGTAGAGTCGACCTCCCTTCATAATCAAGGGAATAGCGTCGCCCTCGGTGTCCAGGACTGAAATGTCGCGGAGCGGGTCGCCCTCGACCACGATCAGGTCGGCCAGAGCGCCGACCCTGGCCACGCCCAGCTCGCCCTCGCGGTTCAGCAGGCGGGCGTTGTTCGAGGTCGCCTGGACCAGGATCTCCTGCGGCGTCAGGACCTCGGCCCTGATCACGAACTCGTGGTTCTGGTAACGATGCAGGGCGCCCAGGAGGTCGGTTCCCAGTCCCATCTGGACCCCAGCCGCCTTGAGCAGCTCCAGGGCCCGCAGGCCGGCGCTGCGCACGTCCTCCAGCTTGCGCAGGCTGACCTCCGGGAAGCCCAGCTCCGCGCCGTGGCGGTGCAGCATCTCGTAGGCCGCCAGGGTCGGGACGACGAACGCCCCCCGGCGGGCGCAGAACTCGGCGGTCTCGGCGTCGATCAGGTTGGCATGCTCGATCGAGCGGACGCCGAACTCGACGCAGCGCCGGATCGCCTCCGAGGTGTAGGCATGGGCCATGACGTAGGTCCGCCAGGAGGTCGCTTCCCAGACGATGGCCCGGATCTCCTCCTCGGAGTACTGCAGGTTCCAGACCGGATCCGTCGGCGAGGCGACCCCGCCCGAGGCCATGATCTTGATCTGGGTGGCACCCTTGCGCAGCTCGTCCCGCGCCGCCCGGCGCACCTCGGTGACGCCGTCGGCGATTCGCTCGAAGCCGGTGCCCCTCAGGCAGCAGAGGCAGAAGGCGTCGGCCTCCAGGTCGCGGAAATCGGCGTGGCCGCCGGTCTGGGTCAGCGCGCGGCCCGAATAGAAGATCCGGGGCCCACGGATCAGGTCGGTCTCGGTCGCGCGGGCCAGACCGTAGTCGCCGCCGCCGGCATCGCGGACCGTCGTGAAGCCCCGCTGCAGAGCGCCCTCAAGGATCAGCCGGGCGTGCTGGTAGACCAGGGAGCGCGGCATGGTGCCGATCTTGGCGATATCGACGTCTACGGCGATGGCGTGGAAATGGGCGTCGATCAGACCGGGCATCAGGGTTCGCCCGCCGAGGTCGATCACCCTCGCCTCACCGGCCCCGATCCGGCCGTCGGCAACCTCCTTGATCCGATCGCCCTCGACCAGGACGGAGGCCCCCTCCAGCGGTTCCGCCGAAACGCCGTCGAAGAGGCGCGCGTTGGTGAAGAGGACCTGTGCCGCCACCTTCCCCTCCTATTCCAACCCCCGAAGGACTCCAGCAGGTTAGGACGTTCCCCGAGGAGGTACAATAGGACCTGAGACCCCGGTGGCTTTTGCCACAGTCCGGACAGGCCTCCCCGGGGCAAGTCCAAGTCTTCGGGCCGCGCGAGCGGCGCGGTCCGGGGCTCATCGCGCCGCTTGACAAGACGATCGGCTTTCGGCTTAAAGAGGGTAGCGCCGATTTGATGCTTAGCTTGCGGGCGCTTAAAAAATGCGGCTAAAGCGAGCGGGGACCGCCCCGGCGCAAGCCGCGGCGGTTTTTTTCGTGCTCCGATCCCGGCCTGACGGGATCCCCGGGGATTTGATTGGGGCAGCTTGCTCCGGGTCAACAAATGCTAAAGCGCCGCAGTGCATGCGGGCCCCAGACAAAGGGATACGAGAGACAAGGGATACGAGAGACAAGGCATTGGAGAGACAAGGCATTCGACACCACCTGCTGTCCGAAGGGAGATCCTGCATGACCGACAATCCCAAACACCCCGAAACCCTGGCCCTGCACGCCGGATACCGGAAGGATTCGGCGACCAACGCGGTGGCCGTGCCGATCTACCAGACCACCTCCTATCAGTTCGATCATACCGAGCACGCGGCCAACCTTTTCGCGCTGAAAGAGCTCGGCAACATCTACACCCGGATCATGAATCCGACCTGCGCGGTCCTGGAGGAGCGGATCACGGCCCTGGAAGGCGGCGCTGCGGCCCTGGCGGTCAGCTCCGGTCAGGCAGCCTCGGCGATCGCGATCCAGAACATCGCCCAGGCCGGCGACAACGTGGTCAGCTCGACCGACCTCTACGGCGGCACCTGGAACCTCTTCGCCAACACCTTCCGGACCATGGGCATCGAGGTACGCTTCGTCGATCCCACCGATCCGGAAGCCTTCCGCAAGGCCACCGACGAACGGACCCGGGCCTATTACGCCGAGACCCTGCCGAATCCCAAGCTGCAGGTCTTCCCGATCCGCGAGGTGGCCGACATCGGCGAGGAGCTGGGCGTGCCCCTGATCGTCGACAACACGGCGGCGCCCGTGCTCTGCCGGCCCTTCGACCACGGTGCCCACGTCATCGTCTACTCGACGACCAAGTACATCGGCGGCCACGGCACTTCGATCGGCGGCCTGATCGTCGACAGCGGCCGCTTCGACTGGGAGAAGCACGCCGAGCGCTTCCCGCTGCTGAACCGGCCGGACCCGAGCTACCACGGCGCGGTCTGGACCAAGGACACCAAGGCACTGGGGCCGATCGCCTACATCCTCAAGGCGCGGGTCACTCTGCAACGCGACCTGGGCTACGCCCTGTCGCCCTTCAACGCCTTCCTCTTCATCCAGGGCCTGGAGACCCTGCCGCTGCGGATCCGCGAGCACTGCCGCAACGCCCGGGCGGTCGCCGACTTCCTGGCGCGGCACGAGGCGGTCGAGCGGGTGATCTATCCCAGCGTCTTCGACGGCGAGCAGAAGCGCCGCGCCGAGACCTACCTCACCGGCGGCGGTTTCGGCGGCCTGGTCGGCTTCGAGCTCAAGGGCGGCAAGGAGGCCGGGCGCCGCTTCATCGACGGGCTGGCGCTGTTCTACCACGTCGCCAACATCGGCGACGCCCGCTCGCTGGCGATCCACCCGGCGACCACGACCCACTCCCAGCTGACGCCGGACGAACAGCTGGCGACCGGGGTCACCGACGGCTACGTCCGCCTGTCGATCGGGATCGAGCACATCGACGACATCCTGGCCGATCTCGAGCGCGGCCTGGCCGCGGCCGGCGGTGTCGCCCGGGCCGCCGAGTAGGGAGTACGCACCATGGCGAGAAGCTACAAGACCGTGGTCGAGGACACGCGCGACGGCCTGCGGGCCGAGCCGGAGAAGGCCCGGGCCCGCTTCGAGGCGGTGAGCCGGCAGACCGGCGGCCTCAGGAGCGAGGTCCAGACCCGGCAGTTCCTGCTGACCGTGGACGAGCCGCCGGCCCTGGGCGGCGGCGACGCGGGCCCCAATCCGGTCGAACTGATCCTGGCCGCCCTGGCGAGCTGCCAGGAAATCACCTATCGCCTCCACGCCGATGCCCTGGGCATCCCGCTGGAAGGCGTTTCGACGAAGGTCCGCGGCGACCTCGACCTGCGCGGGCTCTTCGCGGCGGCGGAGGGCGTGCGTCCCGGCTTCCAGGGGCTGACGGTCGAGGTCAGCCTGGTCTCCTCGGCCAGCGACGCCGAGCTGCAGCGCCTGCGCGACGTGGTCGAGCGGCACTGCCCGGTGCTCGACCTGCTCAAGAACGCCACCCCGGTGGCGATCACGGCGAAGCGGGCGCTGGCCGGGCCGGCGCTGGCCGCGGGCTAGGCCGTGACGGGCCTTTCCAGCCTCGGGCGGGAGGGCCGGCGGCGTCGCCCCGGCCCTCCCCGGTCGATCCGGATCCCACAGTCGTGTGATTTGGGTCGCGGGGCCGGGATCTCTATATTTTAATGCTTCTCATCTGATTTCGGAGGCAAGGCATCCGGATGCCGATCAAGATCCCCAACGATCTGCCGGCCCGCCACATCCTCGAACAAGAGGGGGTCAACATCATCAAGGAGACGGATGCCATCCGCCAGGACATCCGGCCCCTGCGGATCGCCCTGCTCAACCTCATGCCGAACAAGATCCGCACCGAGACCCAGTTCGCGCGCCTCACCGGCTCGACCCCGCTGCAGGTCGAGCTGACCCTGCTGCACACCGGCAGCTACAGGCCCAAGAATACCCCGGAGCGACATCTTCTGGACTTCTACAAGACCTGGGAGCAGGTCCGCGACGAGAAGTTCGACGGCCTGATCGTGACCGGCGCGCCGGTCGAGACAATGCCTTTCGAGTCAGTCGACTACTGGCCGGAGCTGACCCGGATCATCGACTGGACCCAGACCAGCGTCCAGCACACCATGTACGTCTGCTGGGGCGCCCAGGCCGCGCTCTACCACTGGTACGGGGTACCGAAGTACGAGCTGGACCAGAAGATGTTCGGCGTCTACCGGCAGCAGGTCCTGAACCGCAATTCGCGCCTCCTGGTCGGCATCAACGACGAGTTCTCGATCCCGGTCTCGCGCCACACCGAGGTGCGCAGCGAGGACATTCCCGCGCGGCCCGGCCTCAACGTCCTGGCGGCCTCCCGGGAGTCCGGCCTCTGCCTCGTGGAGGACCTGCCGCGCCGGGCCGCCTACATGTTCAACCACGTCGAATACGACGCCTCGACCCTGAAGGACGAGTACGACCGCGACGTGGCGGCCGGCATGGAGATCCAGGTCCCGGCCAACTACTACCCCGACGACGATCCCGGCAAGCCGCCGATCAACCGCTGGCGCTCCTACGCCCACCTCCTGTTCTGGAACTGGATCAACGAGATCTACCAGGAGACACCCTTCAATATCGCCCAGATCGGCCGGGACCGCCGTCCGGACGACCGCCTGATCAAGAAGGCCGGCTGAGTCCAGGCCCCGCCCCTGGCTCCCTCGTTGCCGGCCTCTTGTTGCCGAGGTGGGCCGCGCCTAGACTGCAGTTGGAAGCCGGCCCGTGTTTTGCGATGAGGGGCCGGCACAGCAGGATGCGGTCCCAGAGCCATGCCAGACGCCAAGCCCTCCCGACCCGTGGTCGTCGAGTCCCCCCCCCGCGCGCGCGCGCGCCAGGCCCCGCCACGGACCGAGGAGGGCCTGGGCGCCTTCCCGAGGGTCAGGATGCGGCGCAACCGCGGCCAGGGCTGGAGCCGGCGCCTGGTCGCCGAGGCCCGGCTCGGCGTCGAGGATCTGATCTGGCCGGTCTTCCTGCGCGAGAGCGAGGCCGTGGCCGCCGAGATCCCGGGCATGCCGGGGGTCCGGCGCCATACCATCGCGGAGCTGATCGAGGCCGCCGGCCGGGGCGCGGAACTGGGCCTGCCCGCGATCGCGCTCTTCCCCTATGTCGAGGACGACGCGAAAACCCCGGAATGCCGCAGCGCCTGGGATCCGGAGAACCTGGTCTGCCGCGCGGTTCGCGCCCTCAAGGCCGAGGTGCCCGAACTCGGGGTGATCTGCGACGTGGCGCTCGACCCCTACAACAGCCTGGGCCACGACGGCATCGTCCGGGACGGCAAGGTCCTCAACGACGAGACCCTCGAGGTCCTGAGCCGCCAGGCCCTGGCCCAGGCCGAGGCCGGCTGCGACGTCATCGCGCCCTCGGACATGATGGACGGGCGGATCGGGGTGATCCGCCGGACCCTGGACGAGCACGGCCTGGAAGGCGTCCAGATCCTGGCCTACGCGGCCAAGTACGCCAGCGGCTTCTACGGCCCCTTCCGGGCAGCCGTCGGCTCCGGCGGCGCTCTGGTCGGCGACAAGAAGACCTATCAGATGGACCCGGCCAACGGCGACGAGGCGCTGCGCGAGGTCGCCCTCGACCTGCAGGAGGGCGCCGACATGGTCATGGTCAAGCCCGGCCTGCCCTACCTGGACATCATCCGCCGGGTGAAGGACGCCTTCCGGATCCCGACCTTCGCCTATCAGGTCAGCGGCGAGTACGCCATGATGCACGCCGCCGCCCAGCAGGGCTGGCTGGACTACGACAAGGTGATGATGGAAAGCCTGATCGCCTTCAAGCGCGCCGGCTGCGACGGGGTCCTGACCTACGCCGCCCTGGAGACCGCGGAGCGCCTCAAGAGGGGCTGAGCCATGGATTGCCGGGTCAAGAGCCCGGCAATGGCAGCGGTGCACGGACGGCCGCTTGTGCCGACACTGCCTCTGAAAAGAAATCTGCAACGTATTGAAACGCTGGCACCTGCGACTCACGACAGGACCGCGAGCTGCACGACGGCGGCGAGGACCAGTTGCGTTACGACGGCGACACAGGCCCAGAAATCCAGCTCGCTCACGACGCCTCTCCATCCCCTGCGGTGCCTTCCGGTGAAGGAGAACATATCATGAACATTCATGCAAGGCAAGAGGTTCGGCGGCGAGGCGGAGAGTGGCGCATAGAGCCTTTGGCGGGATGCTGCCATGCACGTGCGGACCTTGTCTGCCGGGGCGGGAGGCGTCACACCTAGTCGCTCGGGGTCCCTGGAAGCGGAGCGGAGACGACGCGCCGCCGCGGCGGCGGTGCGCCTTCGGGTCGGGCATGAGCAATCTCAACGGCGCCGCGCAGGCCGGCGGCAGCGGCAAGGCCTATCTGCTGTTGACCGTGACCGCCCTCTGCTGGGGCTGCAACGCGGTCTTCGGTCGTCTTGCGGTCGGCGAGGTCTCGCCCCTGGCCCTGGTCAGCCTGCGCTGGCTGGGGGTGCTGCTGCTGGTCCTGGCCTTCGCCCGGGAGCCGCTGCGGCGCGACTGGCCGGTCCTGCGCCGTCGCCTGCCCTTCGCCCTGGCCATGGGCACGCTCGGCTTCACGGCCTTCAACGCCCTGTTCTACGTCGCCGCCCATTCGACCACGGCGGTCAACATCGGGATCCTGCAAGGCGCGATCCCGGTCTTCGTCCTGCTGGGCGCCTTCGCCGCCTATCGGACCCGGGTGACCGCCCTGCAGGGGGCCGGCGTGCTGGTGACCCTGGTCGGCGTCGTCATCGTCGGCTCCGGCGGCGACTTCGCCCGCCTGGCCGCCCTGAGGCTGAACCCCGGCGACCTGCTGATGATCCTCGCCGGCCTGCTCTATGCCGCCTACACCGTCGGACTGCGGCGGCGGCCCGAGGTGTCCTCGCTGGGCCTCTTCGCGGTCATGGCCGCGGCGGCCTTTCTCACGTCGTTGCCCCTGGCGGCCGCCGAGGCGGCGCTCGGCCAGTTCGTCTGGCCGAGCCCGAAGGGCTGGGTCATCGTCGCCCTGGTCGCCCTCCTGCCCTCCTTCCTGGGCCAGATGACCTTCATGCTGGGGGTCCAGATGATCGGCCCCGGCCGCGCCGGCGTCTTCGTCAACCTGGTGCCGGTCTTCGCCGCGATCCTGGCGGTGAGCTTCCTGCACGAGCCCTTCGAGGCCTTCCACGCCGTCGCCCTGGCCCTGGTGCTGGGCGGGATCTGGATCGCCGAACGGGGCAAGGCGGACTGACCGGCACCCGGCCGACCGCCGCGAGCGGTTGAAGAGGCTCTCTCCTTTCCGCAAGATGGTTGCAACAACAACGGCCCCCGTCCCATGACGGCGGGGGCGAGGAACAGGGGAGGTCCATGCCCGCTTTACATCGTTTCGCCTTGAATCTCGTGGCGGCCGCCACCGCCGTCCTTTTGACCGCCGGCCCGACGCCGGCTGCCGATGTCGACGAGGCCCGGATCCGGGCCGCGGACTCCGAGCCCGGCAACTGGCTGAGCCACGGCCGGACCTATTCCGAGCAGCGCTTCAGCCCGCTCGACCAGATCGACGACCGGAACGTCGGCCGCCTGGGCCTGGCCTGGTCGATCGACCTGGGCACCAGTCGCGGCCTCGAAGCGACCCCGATCGTGGTCGACGGCATCCTCTACGCCTCGGGGCCCTGGAGCGTGGTCTGGGCGGTCGACGGCCGCTCCGGCGAGGTGCTCTGGACCTACGACCCGGAAGTGCCGCGACAGTGGGGCCGCAACGCCTGCTGCGACGTGGTCAACCGCGGGGTCGCGGTCTGGAAGGGCCGGGTCTACGTCGGCACCATCGACGGCCGGCTGGTGGCCCTGGACGCCGAGACCGGCGAGCCCGCGTGGCAGGTGCTGACCATCGATCCGGGCAAGCCCTACACCATCACCGGCGCGCCGCGGGTCGCCAAGGGCATGGTGATCATCGGCAACGGCGGCGCCGAGCT
>JAKSBE010000465.1 GCA_022361275.1 Kiloniellales bacterium | reverse complement strand
CGGGTCGTGCAGCATGCGGTCTTCGGCCGCCCACCAGATGCGCTGGCCCTCGGTCAGTTCCGGGTGGCTGACGATGACCAGGATGTCGAAGTCGCTGCGGTAGCCCTTGCCCGTCCGCTCCTCGACCCAGCCGCCGCGCGCGTAGGTGCCAAAAAGGATGATCTTGTAGACGCGCCCGCGCCGGCGCCGGCCCTTGGCCGTCGCCATGGCGGCCTCGAACTCCTGCAGCAGGATCTCCCTGACGCGGTCGATCTCGCGCTGCTTGCGTTCCGGCAGGTGGTCGAGGCTGGTCTTCATCTCCGGCGAGGCGCGCCTTTCCCAGACAAGGTCGGCGGACTTAGCTGCATGACTTCCCGGGCAACACCTTTGATCGAAGGCCAAGCCAAGCGCATCGTCGGCGGCCGGCGAGTGTCTTTCACATCCCTCATGGACTGCGAGCCCGGCGCCTACCTCAGATAGCGCTGGACCCCGACGACTTCCCCCGTCTCATCGTCGACATAGACGGCATTGGGCGGGGGCCTTGTGGTGGGATGCTTCTGGCCCACCACGTACCAGGTGATACGTCCCTGATAGACGGCGGGATGGGCGCCTGGATCTACCGCCATCCATGGCAACTGTCGTTCCTCGGCCGCTGCCACCGCGATCGCCACCGCTTCCTTTTCCGTACGCTTCAGCTTGGCCCTGTCCCTCTTGCTGAAGCCGCAGAGTCGCTGCCGCAGGGTCGCGCGGGTCACTGCTCTGCCTCCGCCGGATGGAAGGGGGCATGTGTCCAGAGGATATCAAAGGCCATGTCCCCGATCAGGAAGCCACCCGCCAGGATGCCGCCGACCTCGATCAAGGTCCCTCGCAAGCCGGTTTGATTGCGGCGGATCAGGGTCACGTAGCCGTTGCGCACCGGGAAAGTGACGCCGCGGAAGGCGGCCTTGAACCCTTGCACGCCGACCTGGGCGACCGTCTCGGCCACGGCTTCCTCAAGATATTGCGAGAAAGAAGAGCGGAAATAACTTTTCGACCGTCCTTCCACGCGCACGCGCCAGAGAAAGTTGAGCTTTGGAGTTAGCCTCCGGTGCACCGCTTCGTGATAAGCAGCCATGCGCGTTTCCAGGCGCGCGGCCTCGGCCTCCCGCTTCGACAGGTGCCGAAGGTCCGGGCGAAATATGATGACTTCGCCATAAGGCAGCGTCACACCTTGGCCCACCAGGGCCTGCGGCGGCGTGTAGGGCGGCGCTCCGAAATCCGCGGGGTTCCGCGAGCCTCGCAGTTCAGGTTTGTAGCGAAAGCCGCCGACGTGCGCCGGCGGCGACCCGACCGGTTGCGGGCCGCCCTTGAAGGTCTTGGGCGACCCGCGGAAAAGGACGGCCAAGACGGCCTCGGCGCCGAGGATGGCGACGGCCTGGGCGAAATGGTTGGCGGCCCTGTCTAGCTGGGCCGTGCCCTTGGCGCCCAGTGACAAGCGGGCGAAATGATACAGGTGGTCCAGGCCCTCAAAGACGGCAGCACCTATGGCGACGATGCCCGTGACCAGCAGTACAGCATCCGCGACAAAGCCGATGCCGATGAAATGCGACCCGATCCATACCACAAGGATCGCGGCGACAACGGCTAAAGCTTCTGGGGTGAGTATGCCCTCTATTTGCCGCCGCGCTTCCGGCCCAAGCCGCGGCAAGGCCCGGCGCATCGCCTCCCCAAGCCGTTCAGCGTCCGACCAGGCCGCGACGCTCGCGCCGGGTTGCTGGAATGCGTGACCGTCCAAGACGACCCCTCCATACCTGCAAAAAAGCGCAGGCAGACTACCTTGGCTTGCAGCGGCAGACAAGGCGAGCTGCGCCGGCCTCAGTAAGTGAGGCCGGCGTTTTCTATTCTATCATTCGATGGAAAGCGCGGCCTCTAGGTTCGCAACAGATACGCGACCGGTAAGCAGGAGTCGATATAGCACTTTTCCGGATCATCACGATGACGCCAGCCAGCCACCCGAAAGCAAAACCGAGCGCCATAATGATCCGCTCCAGTTGGCGCCGCTTCCACTTCGACAGTCCCCATCCCTTTTCACCTGCCTTGGCGCGCATGACAAAGCCGTTGCGGATCAGCGCCACCACGAGAAACAAGGCCGCACCGCCGGCCGCCGATCCGATCCACTCGCCGGCCATGTAGTACGACAAAAGATCCGGCGACAGGTCTGGACGGCCCGGCATGAGCACCAGTTGCAGAGTCTGCGCAATGATCCCATACACAGCCCCCCAGATCATGGCCCGGCGCCACGACCACAGCCGTAGACCGCCCCGGATCGTCTCCGGCCGCGGCGGAATCGGCACTTGAATCCTGTCCTTGTCCCCGGTCATCTCGCCCCCCTTCCGGGCGCCCGCCCTACTTTCCCCTTCAGCGCCCCCTTTCCCTTTCAGCGCCCCATGGTCACTATGTGGTCACTCGACTTGCTTGCCTTCGGTGGCGCCATCCCCTAACTCTTTGATTTCAAATGGTCGGAGCGGCAGGATTTGAACCTGCGACCTCTTGACCCCCAGTCAAGTGCGCTACCAGGCTGCGCCACGCTCCG
>JAKSBE010000485.1 GCA_022361275.1 Kiloniellales bacterium | reverse complement strand
GCGCTGGCTCAGCGGCGCTGGCTCAGAAGCCGCTTCCGCCGCCGCCCGGCGCGATCCTGCCGGCCTTCCGGTCGCCGGGAAACTCGGGTGCCGGCATCTCGTAGCTGTAGGGCTTGCCTTCGGCGTCGCGGGTATAGACCACGACGGTCCATTTGTCGGACTCTCTGAAGTAGGCGTCCGGGTCGGGTACCGGGATCTTCGCGGTCACGCTGCCGCTGCGGCCCCGCGCGGATCCGGCGCGACCGAGCGGTACGCCCAGGGAGATCGACGGCCCGACGCGGATGCCGCTCGACCCCCCGCCGATGCCGATGCCGACCCCGCCCGACGAAGCCGTCGCGCGGCGGCGGCTCGGCGGCCGGGGGGCGGTCACCTCGCTGGCCTGGACTTCGTTGCCCAGGGGATCGACCAGCACCACCTGCTCGACCTCCTGTCCGGGCGGCAGCTCGTCGACCTTGACCTCGACCTGGGGCGGCAGGCCGCCCAGGCTGGCCTCGACCTTGGCCGGGGCCGACGCAGCCTCGCTTGCCGCGGCGCTCGCCGGACTCGACGAGGGCTTGGCGGAGCTCGAAGACGACGAGCTGCAGGCCGCGGTGCCGAGCAGAGCGGCGAGCAGCCCGACGGAGAGAAAAGCGCGCAGTAGCATGGCAAGGGCCCCTTTCGTCGATCTCTCTCGAACCGCTCGCGGACCTTGACCGCAGTCGGGATCGGAGCGTCGTGACTCAAAGACGCTGACCCCTTTGATAGGAATTGGGAAGGGTCAAATAAAGGGCATGGGTTGCGGCGGCCCGCGGCCTCGCCTATTCAGCCGCCGCTTTCGGTGAGGGGCTCAGGGCTCTACGTCATAGGTCTTTACTGGGAACGAGGCATTCCTCGGGCAGCAAGGGCTCGAGCACGACCGCGAGGTCGCCCGGGTCGTCGAGGAAGCTGACGCCGAGCAGCATGCTGTCGCGCCAGGCCACGCGCATCGGCAGGTCGATCGGGTTGGCCAGGCGCAGCCTGAGCGCCAGGCGGACCGTGGCCTGCTGGAAGTCGGGCAGCGGCCGGTCGAAGAGCAGCCGCGCGCCGTTGACCGAGAGGTCGATGACCATGCAGTTCAGCACCTTGTCTTCGACCAGGACGCAACCGGAGATGAACTTCACCGCCCGGGCATAGATCCGGCGCTCGTCCTGCTCCAGCTTCAGTCTGACGAGATCTTTCACCGCTGCAGCCCCCCTTCTCGGTCCGCCGGCGCCCGCCTCAGAAGCAGGATAGCACCGGCCGGCTTAAGACTTCCTTATTCGAGGGCCGGGCCACGCGCCCCGCGCCATGACCGCAAGGGTTAACAAAAGCTTAAACGGGCGTTCACCGCAGGATCACAAGCCTTGGCCAGCTTGCGCGCGGGGTCAATTCCGGGGGTCTGCAACTTTTCACCGAAGGAACAACTATATGCGCAACCTCTTCCTATCGGCGACGGCCGCCGTCCTGGTGACGACGGCCGCCGGCGTCGACGTCCAGGCCGACGAGCGTTCGAACCGCGACCTGCGGGACAACGAGCTCGAGGTCGGCAACGTCGTCTTCTTCCATCCCGACGGCTCCGCCCTGCAGCAGTGGAACGCCGCCCGCATGTACTGGGAAGGCCCGGACGGCTTCCTCCAGTGGGACCGCATGCCCTGGATGGCGATCTATCGCGGCCACATGGCCGACCGGCTCACCGGCACCTCGAACGGCGGCGCCACGACCCACGCCTTCGGCTACAAGGTGATCGGACCCAACTCCTACGGGACCGACAGCGGCCGGTCGATCCTGTCGCTCTCGGGCTATCCGGGCTCCATCTCCCGCGAGGCCGCCAACGCCGGGCATCCCACCGGGCTGGTGAACGACGGCGACATCGCCGGCGAGCCGGGCACCGGCGCCTTCTTCGCCGAGACCGCGACCCGCGGCGAGCCCGCGTTCCAGTCGCTGCAGCTCCTGGGCGGCCGTCCCGGCTTCAACGGCTTCGACGGCGATCCCGAGGCGGACCCCGACATCACCGACGGCGAGGCCGACCCCGTGGTCATCCTGGGCGGCGGCGAGCGCTTCTTCCTGTCCGAGGGCACGCCCTACTGCGGCCGCAGCCGCCTCTCGCTGCGCCGGCCCCGCCTGAACTGCTTCGTGCACTTCGACGCCATCGGCGCCGCGGAGGACGTACGGGACGGCATGGCCCCCGAGCAGGCGATCCTCGAGAACGGCCCGGCGCGGACCGACGGCCGCAACCTCCTGGAGGAGGCCGCAGCGGACGGCTACGTGATCATCCGCACCAGGCAGCAGTACAAGCGGCTCATGCGCGACCTGCGCAACGACCCGAACTACGCGCCCAAGGTCCTGGGGGTCTTCGCCGCCGACGACATCTTCAACGACCAGCCCGAGGAGCGGGTGCGGGCGGCGGGCCTGGTCCGCAACCCCGAGACCCCGATCCCCGACGAGGTCCGGCGGCTTCCCGACGACCTGGCGCTGGACAAGATCGGCGACCTGGTCATCTGGGGCACCCCGGCCGGCACCTGGGGCCCGGAGGCCGCGCCCGAGGCCTTCAGGACGCCCAACTCGGTCAACCCGCCGAGCGTCCGTGAGCTGACCCGCATGGCATCGCTGATCCTCGATCGCCGCAGCCGGATGGCGGACCGGCCCTTCCACCTCGTGGTCGAGGTCGAATCGACCGACAACCTGCCGAACAACACCAACGCCATCGGCACCCTGCGGGCGCTCAAGCGGTCCGACGACGTGATCCGCGAACTGCGCCAGCTCGAGGCGCGGCGGGGCCTCTTCGGCGCCGGCATCGGCGCCTTCCCGACCCTGCTGCTGACCGCGGCCGACAGCGACGGCGGCGCGATGCAGGTCCTGGCCGTCAACCGCGTCGAGAACGAGGACGCCCCCGTGGGCTCGGTCTCGGTCAACCGGACCGAGCTGCCGGACGAGGAGGTCCTGCCGAACCTGCTCGACGGGCTGGGCGGGCGCGAGGTCTTCCCGCCCTTCCGGGCCGAGCCGGACGCGCTCTTCCAGTTCCGGCCCCTGGCCAACGGCGCGGGCGAGACCGAGGGAGCGATCTCGGTCGAGCGCCTGCGCTTCGCCGTGAGCTGGCCCTCCGGCGCGGACGTCGCCGGCGGCATCATCTCCCGCGCCCAGGGCGCCAACGCCAGCCTGCTGCAGTCGATGTTCTCCGGCCGCTTCGACAACACCGACGCCTACCGCATGCAGTACGCCACGCTGTTCGGACGCATGCCGCGCCGGGCGATCGGCGACCTGGCGCCCGACCGGAACTAGCACCGACTCGGGAAACCGGGAGAGTCACCCCCACCCCGGCCCTCCCCCATCAAGGGGGAGGGGGAACGAAGGCGGGCCGCCCCGTTCAATAAAGCCCTCCCCCTTGATGGGGGAGGGTGGGGCGGGGGTGACTCTCCGAAATCTGCAAGCCGATACCAGTCTCGATGCGGTGGCTTCTTCCCCATCGCGAGGGCGGCGGTGGTTGCGCTCGCCCCCGGCCCCATTGCTGGTGATCCTGGCCTGACGCCGCGGCCAAGGCGCGGCCAAGGCGCGGCTCGAAAGGTCGGGTTAACCAGCGGCGCTCTAACATTCCTTCACCCGGCGCGCCCCGAGGCCCGGACGCGGGCGTACCGCGCCCTTGTGCCGAGATTCTTGTGCCGGGATCTCAGACGGGCTTAGGCTTTTGCCACCGACGGTCGCTTGGCCGCGGTCCGGGTCGAATTGGCCGGGTCGAATTGGCCGGGTCGAATTGGGGGGTGGGCTCATGCAGGGAAGGCCACGCGCGATCGCGAGCGCCGGCTTGCGATGGATACTCGACTTTCTGCCGCGGAACCGCCTCGGCGACGCCGCCTTCTCCGCCGTGATCTTCGCCGCCCACCACTTCCGCCTGCCGCGCTGGCGCCGGCCGGTGACCTTCAACGACCACCTTTTCGCGATGAAGCAGCGCGGCGAGCTCGACGACCCGCTGCGGCGCCGCGTGACCGACAAGCACGCGGTCAAGGCCTATATCCGCCAGGTCCTGGGCCCGGGCTACAGCCTGGAGACCCTGGCCCTGCTGACCACGGCGGCCGAGATCCAGGCCTTCCGGCCGGAAACCCTGCCGTGCATCGTCAAGCCGACCCACCTGAGCGGCCACGTCATCCTGATCGAGGACCGGGACCAGCCCCTGGACCGCCGGAGGATGGCGGCCTGGCTGGAGCTGAGCCACTACGACTGGTCGCGGGAGGCCAACTACAAGGGCCTGCCGCCGGCGGTCATGGCCGAGGAGTACTTCGTCGACGCGGCGGGCGGGGTACCGCAGGACTTCAAGGTCTTCTGCATCGCCGGCCGGGCGAAGTTCGTGCAGGTCATCCAGGACCGCTTCGGCGCCACCACCAAGAGCCTCTACGCCAGGGACTGGAACAAGCTGCCCTTCCGCATTTCCTACCCGGCCGAAGGCCTGGTCCCGCGGCCCGACTGCCTGGGCGAGATGTTGGAGCTGGCCGAGCGGCTCGCGGCGCCCTTCTCCTTCATCCGCGTCGACTTCCTGCTGGCCGACGGGCGCCTGAAGATCGGCGAGCTGACCAACCTGCCGGAGAACGCGCTCGGCATCTTCATGCCGAAGGACTACGACCGGCGCCTCGGCCGCCTCTTCGCCGACCCTCGACTCGAGATCGAGGCGGTGCTGGAGGCTTGAGACGCCGCCTCCGGGCACGAAAAAAGGGGCCGGTCCCCGCAGGACATGCCCAAGGGGGACATGCCCAGGGAGACCGGCCGGCCTTCTTTCGCCTCCGAGGTTCGCCAGACGGACTCCAGGGTGCGAGCGGCACCGACGCCTCGACTCCGGCGTGATTCGGAGAGTCACCCCCTCCCCACCCTCCCCCATCGAGGGGGAGGGCTTATGAGTTAGCGGCCATAACCTTCTCCCTCCCCCTTGATGGGGGAGGGCCGGGGTGGGGGTAAAGCTCTCCGCATTTCGCAAGCAAGCGCTTATGGAACAGATCAAATGATCTGCGCCTAACCGAGTCCAATCAGGCGCAGTCTGATCTAGTCGCTGCGGAGCTGGCGGCGCAGGGCGTCGAGTTCGGCGTTGAGGTCGGACCATTCGGCGGCGCTGGGGCTGCGGTCCTCGGCGACCATCAGGGCGACCGCGTCGCGGCCGCTCTGCAAGGCCTCCAGCGCACCGCGGACGCCGCGGACCGCCAAGGGCACGACCTCGTCCAGCAGGAGCAGGGCGAACTTCAGGGCTTCGGGCATCACAAGATCCCTTCGTCGATCAGGAGCTGACGAAACACCGCGACCGCCGCCCCGGCGGCCTCGAGCGCGAGCGCCGCGGCGCCCTCCGAGGCCGCCGGCGAGCGGACCACCTGCTCGGCCCCGTCCAGGGCGATCTCGGCCCGGCCGTCGGCCCGGCGCAGCAGGTCGACCACGGCGGGCTCGGAGCAGACCGGCGTCGGCGCCACCGGACAGCGCGGCAGGCTCTCGTAGCCGACCGCCAGGGCCAGCACGGCCCGGTACTCGGCCTTGAGGGCGAAGACCCGCTGGGCCGGCGTCTCCGCCTCCAGGCTGGCACAGGCCGCCAGGGCCGCGAGCAGACAAGGCGCCAGCAGGCGCGCGGCGAGGCCCCTCATGCCGCGGCTCCGGCCTTGGTCAGGCCGTGCTTCAGGAGGGTCCGGCCGCCGCCGTAGCCGAAGGCCAGGCTGGCCAGGAGCGCGATGTGCTCGCCGGGGATCGCCACGTAGGACGTCCCGTTGAGGACCACGATCGCGAAGAGCAGCAGGACCAGCCAGAACTCGCTGGTCTGCAGGCCCTTGCGGGTCACCGTTTCATGCATGTTTCCTCCAAGGAAAAGCCGCCCGGCGCGGGCGGCGGTTTCTGTCCCCTCCCCCAACAGATCGGGGCGGGGTGATCGGGATTGGGTCGCCGCGCGCGGCGCCGTCCGGGTCCGCGCGGTCAGTCGCCGGTCCAGAGCCGGACCGCGATCGCGGCCAGGGAGGTCACCAGGCCGCCGTAGAGGATCTCCAGGCGCAGCAGCCGGCGGTTCAGGGTGCCGTAGCGTTCGCGGCAGAGGGCGACATGGGCCGGCAGGCTCTCGGTCTCGATGTCGGCCCGCGCCCGGCAATGGCCGGTCGTGCCCGGAAGGTCGGTCATCTCGGGACACTCGGTCATGGCAGGAGCGCTCCCGCGGCGGCGGCCGGGCTCGACTCTCTCGGCCCCTTGCGCCCCCCTTGCGCGCCCCCTTGCCCCTCCCTTTGCGCCTCGGGGACGGCCGAGCGCCAGCCCTCGCCGGCGGCGACCAGGCAGCTGACTTGTCCCGGCGCCCCGGCGCGCGGCGGCCGGGTCATCAGGATCGAGAAGCTGCGCCCGCCGGGGCTGACCAGCAGCTCCAGCAGGGCGCCGTTGCCGGTCAGGCCCAGGGCCAGAGGCGCCTCGCCGTAGTCCTCGGCCAGGCGCTGGAGCAGCAGCTCGCGCGGCGCACAGGGCGCCGCGGCGGCGGCCGAAGACGCCCCGGTCCCGCCCAGGAGAGGCAGGAGCAGCGCCAAGGCGGCGGCCGCGGCAGCGGCGGCAGGGCGCCGGACCGGCGGCGGGAGGGACTGAGCTTGCTGACGATCGGACATGCTTGATCTCCGGTTGCTGTGGTGGATTTCGACGGCTATGGGCGGGCCCGCGGGCCGGCCGCGAGGGCGGCACGCCGTCCCCGGCTTGAAGTCCGGGGGTTCGCTGTTCTATTTTCTGTGCCTGGAAAATAAATCCGGCGGCTATACTCGGCCGGTCTCGGCTATTTCAGGAACATCAAGTAATGGTCGCGGTATCCGTTATCGTTCCCGCTTACAACATGGAGCGCTACGTCGAGCGCGCGGTCGCCTCGGTGCTCCGCCAAAGCCTGGCGGAGCTCGAGGTGCTGGTGGTCGACGACGCGTCGCAGGACCGAACCGCCGCGATCGTCCAACGCCTGGCGCTGGCCGATCCGCGGGTCCGGCTGATCCGCCTGGCGGTCAACGGCGGCCTGAGCGTGGCCCGCAACGCGGCGCTCGCCGAGGCCCGCGGCGCGTGGATCGCGATCCTCGACGCCGACGACTGGTACGCGCCCGAGCGGCTGGAGAAGCTGGTCGCCGCCGGGCGCGCGGGCGGCGCCGACCTGGTCGCCGACAACCTCTCCTACGTGATGGAGGGCTATCTCGCGCCCTGGCAGACGCTGTTCCCGCGCCGGGGCCCCTCGCCCTTCGCGCTGTCGCCCGCGGACATCATCCGCGGCTCCGGGGCCGGCTATCCCAAGACCGTGGTGTCGATCAAGCCGATGTTCCGGCGGGCCTTTCTGGAGGCGCAGGGAATCCGCTACCGGGACGCCCTGCGCGCCGGCGAGGACGGCGACATCCTGCTGCGCTGCCTGGCCCGGACCCCGAGGGTCCTGATGCTGCGCGAGCCGATGTACCACTACCTGGTCCGGCGGAGCTCGCTCAGCCACACCATCGGGGACGACCGCCTCCTGATGATCAAGCGCTTCAACGAAGAGCTTCTGGAGCTCTACCGCGCGGCGCCGGAGATGCAGCGCTGGCTGCGGCGGCGCGGCGACAGGATCGACCGCTACCTGCGCATGAAGGAGATACTGGTGCCCCTGTCCCGCCTTCGCCCGGCCCGCGCCCTGGTCGCGCTGGCCCGGGACCCGGGGATCCTGCCGTACCTCGCGGCCTACGTCGGCTACGGCCTGGGCTACCGCCTGAAGCGGCGCGCGATCCTGGCCTTCCTGCCCAAGGCGCCGGAGGGCGCCGCGCCGCCGCTCGGCGTCAGGGGTTAGCCGCCGCGGCTAAAGGACGCCGATCTTGTCCCGGCCGAGCAGGCGCAGGACCGCGTTGCGGCCGGCGCGCAGCACCGGATAGAGCCGGCGGGCGGTGCCCGGATGCCGGAACACGGCGGCGAAGAGCCGGTTGGCCGCCCCGCCGCCGCCGGACAGCAGGGCGAGCATGTGCATGCAGTCGGCGCCATGATAGACCGCGCCGCCGTAGAGCAGGACCATGCCCTCGTCGAGGTCGTAGCCGGCGGCGGAGAGCCGCGACACCAAGGGCCCGCCCGCGCGGGCGTCGTGGAGGGTGACCGGGCCGACCGCCCGCCGCAGCCTGACCAGGCGGGCATAGCGCG
>JAKSBE010000038.1 GCA_022361275.1 Kiloniellales bacterium | reverse complement strand
TAGCGTCCCTTTGATTCTGGAATTCGCTCCTGCGGATTTCAGAAGCGGACACCAGGGCATTATCCGATCGGATGGACTCGCTTCCCGATCCATCTGATCGACGGAGGCTGATTCATCTCGTACAAAGAGCGCCTGATCTGGGTTCACCTGAACACAGGCGGCTCTAGTCGGTCAGGCGGACCGCGTCGGTCGAGAACTTGTCAGCCGAGCTCGGCCCGGTGGCGTTCAAGACCACACCCGCGATCACGGCGATCAAAGCCGCCGCGGCCGTCCCTGCGATGAAAGCCTTCATCCTGCCCTTCCCTCCTTGAACAATCCGATCGCCAACTTTCCGAGCGGCTGGAACCGGCCTGGCGAATCCGGCCGCGGGCGAACCTCGCTCCCCTCGCTTGGCCAGCGCTCACTTTTCCCCCTCACTTGGCCGGAGCGGTCACGCGTTTCAAGTAGGCGATCAGCTCGGCGCGGTCGGCGGCGTTCGGTATCTG
Source organism: Kiloniellales bacterium (assembly GCA_022361275.1). GTDB lineage: Bacteria > Pseudomonadota > Alphaproteobacteria > Kiloniellales > JAKSBE01 > JAKSBE01. The sequence goes on along the minus strand of JAKSBE010000038.1, from coordinate 3,588 downwards.
CTGCAGCGGCATCTTCGACCCCGGCGTGAAGACATGCGGGCCCTGGGCAAAGAGCGCATCGACCGTCTCCTCGGTCCAGACCAGGTCGCTGCCGGTCAGGACCTTGGAGTACTTGTAGCCCGGCACCGTGCCCGCACGCCGTCCGAAGAGGCCGTAGAGCGTCGGCCCCGCGCGCTTGTCGCCCGCCGGGCTCACCGTATGGCAGACCCCGCACTTGCGGAACAGCGCCGCGCCGCGGCTGCCGTCGTCCGGCGGTAGGTTCGCCTTGACGGCATTCCATTGGCGATCGGGCGAACCGACCTCGAGCCCGGTCGAGAGGTCCCAGACCCGCAAGACCTCGTCCGCGCCGGCGGAGATCAGCCGGCCGCCGTCGGGCGAGAAGGCCAGGTCCCAGACCGGCTCGTCATGGCCCAGGAGGAGCTTGGCCTCCTTGCCCTCGGCCAGGTCCCAGAGGCGCAGCACCCGGTCGACGCCGCCGCTGGCCGCATAGCGGCCGTCGGGCGAGACCGCGACGGCGAAAACGGGGCCCTCGTGGCCCAGCATCGCGGCCTCCTCGCTGCCGGTCTCCAGGTTCCAGACACGCAGGGACTGGTCTACGCTGACCGAGACCGCGCGGCGGCCGTCCGGCGTGAAGGCCAGGGCGGTGATCCCGAAGTCGTGGCCCTTGAGGGTCGCGAGCAAGGCCGCGTCGGCGACCCGCCAGAGGCGCAGGGCGCCGTCGTAGCTGCCGGTCAGCACCTGGCCGCCATCCGGCGAAAAGGCGACCGCGTTGACGTTGTTGCCGTGGCCGTTGAGAACCTTCACCGGCTGCCAGGTCTCGAGGTCCCAGAAGCGCACCGTGCGGTCCCAGCCCGCCGAGGCCGCCAGGCCGCCGTCGGGCGAGACCGCGACGGCCGCCACCTTGCCCTGGTGCCCCTCGAAGGTGTGCAGCAGGTCCCCGGAGCCGACGTCCCAGAGCCGCAACGTGCCGTCGTCGCCGGCCGAGATCGCCCGCGCGCCTCCGGGCAGGAAGGACACCGCGTTCACCGCGCCCTCGTGCTCGTAGAAGCCGCGGAGCTGGGTCTGGGTCTCCAGGTCCCAGAGGATCACGGCGTAGTCGAAGCCCGCGCTGATGACCTGCCGGCCGTCGGGCGAGACGCCGACGCCCTTGACGAAGCCGCCGTGCCCGGCGAGTTCGGCGCCGAGCGGCAGCGGCAGCAGGGCCAGGACGGCGGCGAGGACGGCGGCGAAAGGGGCCGACGGCCGGGTGAAAAGGTGGGCAGCCGGGCGGGCTCTCGGCTTCGGTCCGGGGAACACCAGGTGTCGCGCTCCTTGTCCCAGGCTGGTCAAAGGTCCCAAGCCGACGAAGGCGAGGCGCCTCAGGTCATGAACGGCGGAGAGCTCAGCGCCAAGGCCGCGATCCGCTCATGTCGGGCCGCACGTTGGACTGATCGTCCAGCCTGACCGCGCCGGGCAGGTCGTAGCCGCTCGACCGGTGGCGAAAGGCCGGGACCAGCTTGCCGGTCTTGCGGTCGACGGCCAGAGTGTTGACCTGAAAGGCGCCGTTCGAGGTGCCGCCCGGGTTCATCACCGTCAGGAACCAGACGGCGCGGCCGTCGATGTCGCCGGCCCGGGTCCGCTTGCTCAGGACCTCGACCCCGAAGTCCTCGGCCACCTTGAGCTCGGCCTCCTTCTGGGTCACGGAGGCCGCCGCGCTGGACGGGGCCAGGCTCGCCGCGCCCAGGATCGCGGCGGTCAGACTCAGCGTCGTCAATCGCATCCGAATTCCCTCCCGTTTCGGCTACTCCGCCGGCTGAGGCTTGCCGTCCCCCGACCCGCCGTGGCCGCGCAGGTCCGGCATCGGTTCACCCTTGAGCTCGGCCACCCAGATATTGTGGTGCTCCCGCGCCCAGTTCTCGTCGACTTGACCGGAGCCCATGGCGGCAAAGGCGCCCTCCATGCCGATCGAGCCGATGTAGATATGAGCCAGGATCACCGCAATCAGGAACAGTCCGACGATGGTGTGCCAGAGCTGCGAGAGCTGCATCTCCTGCATCGGGGTCAGGGTCTCCGGCAGCCCGGCGCCGAAGGCGTTGAGTGTCGCATAGGTGCCCTCGAACATCTTGAACTCGAAGGGGAAGAGCAGCGAGATGCCCGAAAGGCTGATCGAGAAGCCGCCGAGTACGACCGCCCAGAAGATGACCTTCTGGCCGGCGTTGAATTTCTTCGAGGGCGGGTGCACGCCCTTGCTGAAGAGCCCGCCCGCCTTGGACAGCCAGATCAGGTCGTAGCGGTTCGGGATGTTGTGGCGCAGCCAGAGCACCAACATCATGGCCACCCCCAGCATGAAGGCGAAGGCGATGAAGTTGTGGGCGTACTTCCCGGCGATGGTGATCGCGGAGAAGACTTCAGGACCGAGGATCGGCAGCAGCACGTAGCGGCCGTAGAGCAGGTTCAGCCCGGTGATCGCCAGCACGATGAAGGAGACCGCGGTCAGCCAATGGGCGAAGCGTTCGATGGCGTTGAAGCGCTCGACCGTGCGGCCGGCCGGGCCGGCGTCGATCTTGATCCGGCCGCGCAGCGCGAAGAACAGGGCCAGGGCGATGATCATGCCCAGCAAGGCCCAGCCGCCGAAGGTCGAGAGCGGGCCGTTCCGCCAGGCACGCCAGCTCTCGCCCTCCGACTGGATGAGCTGCCCGGCCTTGGCGTCCGGGATCGAGACCGTGCCCTGGATACCCTGGCGCACCTGACGCCAGATCTCGGCGTCGCTGGCCGCACCCAGCGCGTTGCCGGGCACGGTTCCGCCGGTCGGACTCTCCTGGGCCACGTCGCCGCGGGTCGCCTGGGCCAGGGCCGCTTCGGGCGAAAGCGCGGCGCCGGCGAAGACCGCCAAGCCAAGTACAAGGACGGCGGCCAGCCGAAGGCCGCCCTTCCGGGATTGTTCCGAAAACAGTCTCATGTCCGTCTCTCCCGAAGTCTCTCTAGCGACCGCCTAGCGACCGCTTCCGGCGTCAACCGCCGGCTTGGCGCCGGGCCCGCTCGCGCAGATCGTCGACCACCGCCGGATCGAGCTGGCTGTCCTCCTGCCCCTTGTAGACGCCAGGGTCGAAGTCGCGAATCCGCCCCTGCTCTTCCTTGCGGCAGGCGCCGAGAGCCGCCACGGCGGTGGCCGCCGCAAGGCAGAGCGCGATCTGCAGCCTGCGATTGGACATACTGCGATTGGACATAGCTTTGTCGTCCTTTGTCCCACCATGAGCCCGTCTCACCATGAGCCAGCCGTGTCGGGCGCACCCAGCGCACGGAAATCCGGGCAAAGACTAGCCCAAGGGCGCCGCCGCCGGCCAGCCGGGCCATAGCGGCCGTTCGGCGACGGGGGCGACCCTCAGGCCGCCCCCGCAACCATCCGTCTCAACCCAGATTGGGGCCGGCGCCTAGGAGCCGGTCTTCTGCTGATAGGCCGTGCCCCAGCCCCAGGCGCCCGAACCGAAGCCGCGGGCGACCACGCGCTCGCGGTAGATGTCGGACACCGTGTCGCCGTCGCCGGCAAGCAGCGCCTTGGTCGAGCACATCTCGGCACAAAGCGGCAGCTTGCCCTCGGCAAGACGGTTG